>CAZPED010000025.1:0-9986 GCA_964585335.1 uncultured Planctomycetaceae bacterium
GCACGGCATTGGCATGGCCATCGGCGCGCAACTGGGGCGGCCCGGCAAGCAGGTTGTCACGGTGATTGGCGACGGCGGCCTGGGCATTGGCGGCTGGGACATGGAGACGGCCGCGAAGTACAAGCTGCCGATCGTGGCCGTGCTGTGGAACAACAGCTCGTGGGGGCCCAGCTTCGAGCAAATGCCGCTGCTCAAGGGAAGGACCGATCCGTTCGATATGCTGCCAGGAATTCGCTACGACCGCATCTTTCAGGAGCTCGGCTGCCACGGCGAGCACGTGGAGACTCCCGACCAGATCGTGCCGGCGCTGCGCCGCGCGCTCGACTCGGGCAAACCAGCGGTGATCAACGTAGTGGGCGACAAGCGGATCGGGCATCCGACGCTGGGCGGAAACCTGCTCGGCTCGACGCAAGTCTAGCGCTCGTTGAAATAGGCCTTCGTGGCCTATTTCAACCTCGCCAAGTGCGGGGCCAAGCTCCGCACGGCTCGCAAAACATCGACTTACGTCGTTGTTTTGAGATCGCATCCGTGCGATCCAGCATTCCGTTGAATTCTTCAACGGGTTGCTAGCGCTCGGCGCCGGGCTGCCAAGGATACTCGATGTGCCGGGCCGTGGCCAGCGCGGCGTCGCGCCCCAACAATCGATCGATGACGTGGAACGACATGTCGATGCCGGCGGCCACGCCGGCCGACGTGACGACCCGACCGTTGTCGACGTAACGCGCATCGTCGCGAACGCGCGTCTCGGGCGCCGACGCCCGCAGCAAGTCGAGCGCGCCGTGGTGGGTCGTGGCTTCCAGCCCTGCCAACAAGCCCGCCTTGGCCAGCAGCAGCGCTCCGGTGCATACCGACAGCACCAGCTCGGCCTGGGCAGCGCGGTGGGCAATCCACTCGAGCACCGCCGGCACGTGCATCAATGGCCGCGTGCCCATGCCGCCGGGCACGATCAGCAGGTCAATCGGCGGCGCGTCGGCGAACGTATGGTGCGGATTGACGCTCAGACCATTGCGCGCCAGCACTGGGCCGGCGTGTTCGGCCACAGTCAGGACGCGAAATGACCCGGGAACGATTTCGCGCCCTGCCACCGAAAAGGCTTCGAACGGGCCGCAGAAGTCGAGCACTTCGACATCGGGAAACACGAAGATGCCGACCGTGCGTTGGTTGGCCATGACCGAAAACCCCGCTGAGGTGCGAAAAGCAGTTTGTGGCGCGCCGTCAGCATAGGGTGCGGGCACGCAGCGGTAAACATCGCCTGGCCAGGCGCCATGCGACGCTGACTGCCGCGAGGTTATCATAAGGAACTTGCCGCGAGGGGGAGCGTGGACTCCAGCGGCGACCAGGGCCTCGAGCGTTCATGGAACCAGACCAGCCTTCACCAGCGGCCGACGTGCGCATGCGCGGTTTTGCGCAGCGGACCAGCGTGCATGCGGCCCTCGACTGGGTCGACGCGCAAACACAGCCGTTGGCTAGCGAGGACGTGCTCCTCGAGCGCGCCGCCGGGCGCGTGCTGGCGGCGCCAGTAACCAGCGACGTTGACGTGCCGGGCTTCGATCGGGCCATGATGGACGGTTTTGCCGTGCAGGCCGGCAGTCTCGCAGGCGCAGCGCCGGACCGTCCGCTGACGCTGTCGATCGTGGGCGAGGCTTTTCCGGCGCGACCATTTACCGGCCGGCTGGCCGCTGGCGAGGCCGTGCGGATCATGACCGGCGCGCCGCTGCCCGCGGGCGCCGACTGCGTGTTGCCGGCCGAGCAGGCCCAGTGCGAAGCCCAGCGGTTGCGCGCCCTAGGCCAGGTGGCTGCGGGCAAACATGTCGGCCGGCGCGGCGAGAACGTGGCTCGCGGCAGCATCGTGCTGAATGCGGGGCGGCGACTGCGCCCGCAAGATTTGGGGCTGCTTTCGTCCGTCGGCGCCAACTCGATCCGTTGCATTCGGCACCCACGCGTGGCGATCGTCATCACCGGCAGCGAAGTTCTGCCGGCCGGTAGCCGGCCGCACGGTTACCAGGTTAGCGATGCCAACGGTCCGCTGATCGCCGCGCTAGTCGAGCGCGACGGCGGCCAACTCGTGCAATCGACTCTCGTGGGCGACGACCGCGAAGCGATACGCCGGGCCATATTCGACGACGCCGACGTGGTGCTGGTATCCGGTGGCTCGAGCGTGGGCCAAGAAGACTACGCGCCGACGATCTTGGCGGCCGCAGGCCAGTTGGCCGTGCATGGCGTGGCAATGCGCCCCGGAGGTCCCACGGGCATGGGCCGCTTGGGCTCGCGGCTGGTGTTTCTGCTGCCGGGCAACCCGGTGTCGTGCCTTTGCGCCTACGACGTGTTTGCCGGCCGCGCGCTGCGCGCCCTCGGAGGGCGACAGCGCGGCTGGCCTTATCGCGCAACGAGTGCCCGGCTGACCTGCCCGGTGACATCGGCAGTGGGCAGGCTCGACTATGTGCGCGTCGCACTGCACTCGGGCGAGGCCACGCCGCTGAGCAGCTTCGGTACCCTGGGCGCGCCTACAGTGGCGCGTGCCGACGGATTCTTGCTCGTGCCAGACAATCGCGATGGCCTGCCGGCAGGGAGCCAAGTCGAGGTAATGCTTTACGAGCTCTAGGCCCGAGACCGCACTCGGCTGCTTGGTTAACCAGTGCTTGCGGCGGTTTGCCTGAGCGGGGCACTTCGGCTAGGCTGGTTGAACGCTTGCCCTCCTGCCCTACCACCCCGCCTGCATCCCTTTGAGGTGCGCCATGCTGGAACCACTGCCCCGCCCAGCCGGCCAGCCACGCCTGCATCGCCGCCAACTGCTGCGCGCCGGCGGGCTGGGCTTTCTGGGGCTGAACCTGGCGCAGCTGTTGCGGGCTGAAGACGTGGCCCGCTCCCCCGGCGCGAGCCAATCGTCTGGCGCGCAGATCAAGTCGTGCATCTTGATGTTCTACTACGGTGGCCCCAGCCATCACGACACGTGGGACATGAAGCCTCGGGCGCCGCTCGAAGTGCGGGGCGAGTTCAAGAGCATTGCCACCAGCGTCCCGGGCATTCGCATCAGCGAACACCTGCCCTACTCGGCCAAGGTGATGGACCGGTTGTGCGTGATCCGCAGCGCGCATCATCCAATGCGGAATCACAACTCGGCGGCCGTCGAGGCTCTCTGCGGGCGGACTCCGCTCAAGGGAGACCTCGAGCTCTTGGCCAACGATCCTACTTCCGATTTTCCTTGCTACGGTTCGGCGCTGACGTATTTGAAAGGCGCTACGCCGTCGGTGCCCTCGCACGTCGCCCTGCCCCACGTGATGTACAACGTGGTCAAGCTGCCCGGGCAAACGGCGGGCTTTTTGGGACCGGCTTACGAACCGCTGCAAGTGACCCGCGATCCGAACGCTCCCGACTTTCGCGTTAGCGAGATCGAACTGCCCGCCGGCCTGACCCTCGCCGAGCTGGAAAGCCGGCAAGCGCTCTTGGCCCGGGTGAATTCTCGACAAGCGACCCCCTCGGCCGCCTCGGGATCGATGGCTTCCTATTACGAGCGCGCGTTCAACCTGCTGCGCTCCGACGCCGTGCGGACGGCCTTTGACATTGGTCGCGAAACCGCCGCCACGCGGGAGCGCTATGGCCGCAACATTCATGGCCAAAGCGCCCTGTTGGCGCGGCGCCTGGTCGAAGCCGGCGTGCGCTTCGTCAGCGTGTACGACAAGGTGACCAACGGGCTCGACAACTGGGACACGCACGTCAACAACTTTGGCCGCCTGAAAGACCAGTTGTTGCCCCCCTGCGACCGCGGGTTCTCGGCACTGGTCGAAGACCTGGCAGCCCGGGGGCTACTCGATTCGACGCTGGTCATCATGCTGGGCGAGTTTGGCCGCACGCCCAAGATCAATCGCGACGGCGGCCGCGACCATTGGCCCGACTGCTACAGCGTAGTGTTGGCCGGCGGCGGCATTCGCGGCGGCGTGCTCTACGGTTCGAGCGATAAGCTGGGGGCCTATCCCGAGTCGAACCCCGTGACACCGGGGGACCTGGCGGCGACGATCTTCTGGCGGTTTGGCCTCGACCCCGCGACCGAGCTCCACGACCTGACGGGCCGGCCCTTCCGGTTGGCCACGGGCGAGCCGATCTACAGCCTGTTTGGCTAGCGGCGTTTCGGCGGCTCGAAACCCCGGCTCACATAGAAAAAACTTGTCGATCGACAGGCAGGGGCGCATAATGCCTGCCACGCTGCTCGCCCGGGGCCGAACCCAAGTTTGCTTCGTGCTGGCAGCGGTCGGAGTCTTCAACCCCCCAGGCCCCGACGCAAGCAGCGGGAAACCTCGCGGTTTTTGCGTCGTAATCCGTCTATTTTGGGCCAGGACGAAACTCGCGTTGTCTCCCAGGGGTTGATAAGGTAGCTGTACCGGCTGTTGAGTTGCATAAACTGCGCCGTGCCTGCCATTTGCATTGCCGATGCTTGATCGCCATCCATCCCACGTACATCCCCGATTCTGTTGAAGGAGCTTCGTTATGGTTCGTACCCGGGTTCTGTTTTCGGTCGCGCTGCTGTTGGCGGTCGGCATGGCATCGACGGCCTCGGCGCAGTTCAACTTGCGTGGGCT
This sequence comes from uncultured Planctomycetaceae bacterium, assembly GCA_964585335.1. Lineage (GTDB taxonomy): Bacteria > Planctomycetota > Planctomycetia > Pirellulales > PALSA-1355 > CAZPED01. The sequence continues at coordinate 4,575 of CAZPED010000025.1, forward strand.
GAAGTTTCCGGCTTCGCTCCAGAACGTGTTCATGCTCGGGGGCGAGGCGGTACAAAAGGAGCTGGCGATCACCGATGAGCAGAAGAAGGGGTTGAGCGAGCTCAGCGATCAATTGCGCTCCGAGGCCCTGGAGATCTTCTCCAGCCTGCAAGACCTGACTCCCGAGGAGCAGAAGGAGCACATGCCCGAGCTGATGAAGATGATCTCGGAGAAGGGCTCGGCGATGCAGGAGAAGATCGAGAAACTGCTCGACGCCAAGCAGCAAGCCCGATTAAAGCAACTTTCGCTGCAAAGCCGGGGCGCGGGGGCCTTGGAAGACGATGAAGTGATGAAGGCCCTGAAGATCACTGACGACCAGAAGAAGCAGCTGGCCGAGATTCGCGAAGAGGGTAATAAGGTGGCCGAGGAGGCCATGCAAGCCTTGCGCAGCGGCGGCGGCGATGCCGGCGAGATGCGCCGAAAAATCGGCGCCATGCGGACCAAGCTGACCGAAAAGGCCTTGGCCGTGCTCACCCCCGAGCAGCGCGCGGAGTTCGACAAGCTCAAGGGAACGAAATTCGACTTTCCGCCCCAGCGGGGATTTGGGTTCTAACGGCCAACGCGAGACATCGCGGCGTGCCGTGCCGGCCGGCCCCAGGGCCCGGCCGTGAAGCAGCAGCGGAAGCGTGAAGCAGGCACTTGGACGGTAACCGCCTAAACGACGTTACGATTTTCCGAGGTGTGATGATGCGAAGGATTGGGCAAGCAGTTTTGGCTGGAATGGCACTGTGCGGGGCGACGTGGGCGGTCGCCGCCGACACGGCCGCGACGCCGGTCGGCAAGAAGATCGAATCGTTCACGCTGCCGGACTTCCACGGCAACATGCAGTCGCTCGACCAGTATCAGGGCAAGCCCGTGGTCGTGGCCTTCATTGGCACCGAGTGCCCGCTGGCCCGCAACTATGGTCCGCGTTTGCGCGACCTGGCCGCCGAGTTCGAAAAGCAAGGCGTCGGCTTCCTGGCCATCGACAGCAATCAGCAGGACTCGCTCTCCGAGATTGCCAACTACGCCAAGGGCGCCGGCATTGCCTTTCCGGTGCTCAAGGACAACAACAACGAGATCGCCGATCGTTTCGGCGCCGTCCGCACGCCGGAAGCCTTCGTGCTCGACAAGGACCGCGTGGTCCGATATTGGGGCCGCATCGACGACCAGTACGGCTTCAAGACCGGCGCAGGCTATGTGAAGCCCAAGCTCAACGAGCGCAGCCTGGCTGACGCCGTCGAACAAGTGCTGGCCGGCAAGGAAGTCGCTCGTCCGGTGACCAAGGCCGACGGCTGCTTCATTGGCCGGGTGGCCAAGGTGACGCCGCACGGCGAGGTCACTTACTCGAAGCAGATCGCGCGGATCATGCAGGACCGCTGCGTCGAGTGCCACCGCAAGGGCGAAGTCGCCCCGTTCACGCTCACCTCGTACGAGGACGCCGCCAGCTGGGCCGAAACCATTCGCGAGGTGGTGCAGGAAGGCCGCATGCCCCCCTGGTTCGCCGACCCACGCTATGGCAAGTTCAACAACGACTGCCGCATGAGCGACGACGAGAAGCAGCTGATTTCCACCTGGGTCGATAACGGCTGCCCGCAGGGCAACACGGCCGACCTGCCCGAGCCACGGAAGTTTGTCGACGGCTGGCAAATCGGCGAGCCGGACCAGATCGTCTACATGCGCGACGAGCCGTACACCGTGCCGGCCGAAGGCACGGTCGACTACCAGTTCTTCACGGTCGATCCGGGTTGGACCGAGGACAAGTGGATTCAGGCCACCGAGTCGCGACCCGGCAACCGGTCCGTGGTGCACCACATCATCGTGTTCGTGCAGCCGAAAGAGGGTGGCGATTTCGGCGGCCGCGGCGGTATTGGCGGGTACGCTCCGGGCATGACCCCCAGCCTGAATCCGCCGGGCACCGCGGTGTTCGTGCCGGCCGGCTCGAAGCTGGTGTTCCAACTGCACTACACCACCAACGGCGTCGAGCAGTCGGATCGCAGCATGATCGGCGTGCGCTTTGCCGACCCCAAGACGGTCAAGCGGATGGTCCGCGGCGGCCTGGTGGGCGACACCGCCTTCAAGATTCCCGCCGGCGACAGTAACTATGAAGTCAAAGCCAAGCACTTGTTCCTCAAGGACACGCTGCTGGTGAACCTGACGCCGCACATGCACCTGCGCGGCAAGGACTTCAAATACGAAGCCGAGTACCCCGACGGCACCCGCGAGGTGCTGCTGAGCGTGCCCAACTACGACTTCAACTGGCAGCTTCGCTACTTATTCAAGGAGCCGAAGTTGATGCCCAAGGGCACGCGGCTGCACTGCACGGCGCACTTCGACAACTCGGCCGACAACCTGGCAAACCCCGATCCGACCCAGGTCGTTACCTTTGGCGATCAGACCTGGGAGGAGATGATGTTCGGGTTCTACACCTCGATCGATCCCAAGCAGGACCTGACTGCCGGAGTGGCCAATAAACTCGATCGCGGCGAAGTCAACGGTTTTGCCGGCGAGGGTTCGGTCACCAGCGCCGATGCCGCCAAGAAGAACTGACCGCTCGAGACTGTAAATTTCCCGAGAAAAACCATCGAGGGGCCGTCCATCGCGGACGGCCCCTTTTTCTTGCGCCGCCGGGGAATCGTTCAGCCCCGTTTTTGCGACATAAACTTGTCATCGATTGGCCGGCGCCCGCTACGGGCCGAAGTCTCCAGTGGCGGGCCCCCCCTTGAACCACATTGCTGCGTGGGAAAACTCTCTGATGCACGGCATTGCGAGCAAACCGGCTGGCGGCTGGCCGGCTACTGGCCCAGCGCTGGCGCTGGCCGCCTGGTTGCTGGTGGCGGTCGTTGGGCAAAGCTGCCTGGCAAGTGACCTGAGCCAGCGCGCGGCGCGATTGTTTGTCACCGCCGGCAGCACCACGCCGGCGGCAATCAGCGATGCCCGCGGCCAATACCTCGCCTTGCGGAAAAGCTATCCGAGTGACCGCAGCCTCGACTATGCCTACGCGCTCGTGCTGCTCAAGCAGCACAAGTTTCCCGACGCGCTCAAGGCCGTCTCGAACTACCTCGAAGTTCAGGGTGGACCTTGGAACGTCTTTGCCACGAAGATCTGGCTCGAGCTGAACGAGCACGACTTCGATCGCGCGTTGGAAACAGCTCTGGAGCTTGCCGAGTACCAGGCCGACGCCCAGCGTCCGAGGGCCGCACAAGAAGGCACCGAGCCGGCCCGCTTTCTAGGCATGGTGTTTGGATACATGGAGCAAGTGCGACCCGAATCGGGCTCGGCGCGGCTCAAGCGGATTGCCAAGCAGAATGCGTTGGGGCTGATGACGGCCGAGCAACGCCGCGTGTTCGACGAGGGGTACGCCAATGTCGGCGAGCTCCTGAGTGAGCTGCGCGTCCAACAACTGGCGGCGCAGGGCGCTGCCGGCAGCCAGCGGACCGGCCAGCAAGAGCACCAGGCGCTCAAGCCGGTTACCCCAGGGGAAGAGCCCGACGACGAGGCGCGTCGGCAAGTTAAAACAATTGAATCGTCGATCAGTGACCTGCGAATTCGACGCGCCAAAACTTCGGGTGACCTGGCCGCCGAGCGGCGACGGCGTGCCGGACAAACCTGGCGCAGCCTGAGTCGGGACGTGCAGCGTTCGATCATAACCTTGGATCAGCAGAAGCGGCAGCTCGACTCGCAGATCGCCGATTTACAGGCGCAAGTCGGTCGCCTGCTTACCAGTATCGACGCTGATCAGCTGGCGGCCGAGCGCCAGGCCGCGGCCCAGGGTTTTCAGCCCCCGGCGGCGGCCAGCAAAACTCCGGCGGTTCCCAGTGGGCGACTGGTTCCGCTCACAACCTATCTTCCCTCCCCCTTCGACGCCGAGACAGGCCGGCTACTGACTGGCTACGCGCGGCGCTAGCTTTGGCCCTCTTCGCCACTCGGCGATCCGCCTGGCTCATCCCACCGGATTTATGTTGACTTTTGCCCCAAAAAAGGGGCAGAATGACCATCCGGGGCAAGCGGGGCATTCTTTGTTTGAGGAACGAGGCCATGTTACGCGGTAGTGGTGCGTTTTGCGCTGCGCTGGTGGTGTTGAGCACTTTGGCGAGTGCCGCCTGGGGCGGCACGACGCGCACGCCAGCCGAGCTGGTGCAGTCGGCGCTCGAAGCCGATGCAGCGGGTGCCAACCAAGCCGTGGTGCCGCTGCTCGAGCAAGCGCTGAAGCTCGATGCCAACTACGCACCGGCGCGTTGGGCGTTGGGCTACGTGCAGTGGAACGGCGCGTGGGTCAAGCTGGACGAAGTAGCGCGGCTGGCGAGCAGCGATGCTCGTTTGACGGCCTATCGCCAACGGCGCGACGCGCTGGTAGATACGGCCGCCGCGCACAAGGAGCTGGCCCGCTGGTGCCGCAAGCAAAAACTGGTTGATGAAGAGCGTCTGCACTGGGCCAAGGCGCTGGAGTTCGACCTGACCGACGCGGAGGCGATCAAGGCGTTGGGCTTGCAGCTTTACGAAGGCAAGTTGCTCTCGAAGCAGCAAATCGACGTGGCGAAACGGCAGGCGGCCGACCGCTTGCAAGCCTATCGCAGTTGGCAGCCGAAAATCGCCAAGTGGCGCAAGGGTCTGGAGTCGCGTAGCGAGTCGGAACGGAAGTCGGCCGAGCAGGCGATTCTGGAGATCAACGATCCGCAGGCCATTGCGGCGCTCGAGGCGGGCTTGACGGTCGACAGCCGCAACAAGCACGCTAGCACGTTGAACCTGTTGCTGGTCGAAGTGTTGGCGGGCATTCAGCATCCCGAGGCGACGCAGGCGCTGTTGCGCCGCGCGGTGCTGTCCGACTCGCTCGAGGTGCGCAAGGCCGCGGCCGCGGCGCTCAAACGCCGGCCGATGCACGCTTACGTGCCGCAACTGATCGCGGCGATTCCGGGCAACATCAAGACCCAGTACCAGGTTTACTTCCAGCCCGGCGGACTGGTCTATCACGAGCATCAGGTGGTGCTCGAAGGACGCCAGCACGATGTAACGTACGACTATGTGTCGGTCATGCAACCAGGTAACGGACCATCTGCATTACGGCAAGCGCCCCTGGTGCTGGGAGCCGAAATGCAGCTCAGCGACGCCGTCGAAAGGGATGCGGCGGCCGCTCAAGATCGTCTCGACAAACTGCGCGATCGTGTGGCTTGTGCACTACGGCAGTCAACAGGTTTCGAAAACGCGAGCGACCCGCGATTGTGGCAACGTATGTATGACGATTACTATGGCTGGCAAACGCCCGAGACTGCCAAGCAGGTTTATCGAAATGAGTCCGCGCAATACCTGGGTGGAGTCGCTCCCCTTCGTCCGGCGCATAGCTGCTTTCCGCCGGGCACGCCCGTGTTGACGCTGTACGGCACGCGGCCGATCGAA
>CAZPED010000025.1:10086-13869 GCA_964585335.1 uncultured Planctomycetaceae bacterium
CTGCTTTCCGCCGGGCACGCCCGTGTTGACGCTGTACGGCACGCGGCCGATCGAAGAACTGCGGGTAGGCGACCGGGTGTTGTCGCAAGACGCCACGAGCGGCGAACTGCTCTACACGCCCATACAGGCCACGACGCTCCGTCCGCCAAAGTCGCTGGTCAAAGTTACCACCTCGTCAGGCTCACTGACCACGACACCGGGCCATCCGCTGTGGGTGGCCGGCTCGGGCTGGCGCACGGCGAAGAACCTGAGCCAGGGAGACTTGCTCTACGGTCTCAAGCAAGTCGTGCGGGTCGAACAGATCGAGGAAGTGCGAGCGACCGAGGTTTACAACCTCGTGCTCAGCGAGCATCACAACTACTTCGCCGGCGAGCTGCAACTGCTGGTTCACGACAACTCCCCGCTCGAAGAGACCACCAGCGTGGTGCCGGGGCTAGCTAGTTCCGTGACGGAGGCTGCCCGAGAATGATTCGCGCGCGACGAATCGCTGGCAGGCCAAAGGGCCTCGGACTGGCACTGTGCTGCGGTGTTATTCTGGCGCTAACGGCTGCCGCGGCGCAAGCCGCGGGCACTGGGCCCAGCGTGGAACGCATGCTGGCCGCCAGCGGCAAAATGACGCCGCAGGCCGTGGCCGCGGTGCGCGATCAATACACCGCGCTCAAGCGAGTTCATCCGGGCGACGCGCGCATCGACTACGGCTACGGCCTGGCGCTGGTGAACCAGCATCGCTACGAAGAGGCGCTGGAGCCCCTGCGGCGGTATCGCCGGTCGAAGCCCAACGACCTGTCGGCCGCCAGCGTGCTCTTGTGGGCCGAACTGCACGCACGGCGCTACGATGATTTACTGCGCGATACCGCCGGGGTGGCCGCCATGCTGCGCCGACTGCCGGCCGACGTGGACACCGCCGAGTTCGCGCGCCGATTGGGGGTCGTCGTCGGGTACCTCGAACTGGTCAGGCCCGAGGCCACGAAGCGCGACGCCAAGGATCGGTGCAAGGCGCAAATCCTGGCCGCGCTAAACGCAACCCAGCTCAAGGCGTTTGACGAAGGCCGGCGGCACGTCGAATCGCTGCTGGAACAGTTGGAATCGGAACGAAATCGCGTGGCGGAAGATAAGTTGCAGGCCACGCTCAAGCAGCGCGATGCGATCAACCAGTCGATCGACCGGCAGCGCGACACCCTGAGCGAAAAGAAACAAGAAATCCGTGGCCGCACCGACGCGATTGTCGATTCCCACCGCGAAGCCGAGGTCTTGCAGCTAAAGCTCGCATCGCTCGACGCCGATCGGACGAAACTGGCCGCGCAAATCATGGTGGTTCAGGCACAAATCTCCGAGTTGCAGACTGCAAATGTGACGACGTTCGACAATCGGCGCAAGGGCGACACGGTTCAAACCATGACCGTGCAGAATCGGCTTTCCTGGGACCGCACGATACAGATCGTGGGGCTGGCCACCACGCTGGCCGCGCTCAACAAGCAGGCTTTTGAAATGGATCGGGAGATCCTGAGTCTGCAATCGCGCGGCGCCACGCTCAGCCGTCAAAGCGGCGAGAATGCCCAGCGGCTCGAGCGCGATCAAACCGCGGCCCTGGCCGCCGAACGCAAAGCGGCGCAACTGGAAAAGCAGCTCAAACGGCTTGCGGCGCCCAATGCCCGCGGCAAGGGCCCCACCGGTAAAATGCTGCTTTTTTCGACCTACGAGCAATTGCCCTTCGCTGCCGAGCAACAACGCGTGCTCGATTGGTTTTCTCCGTAGCCGGCCGCCGCTGGCGTCACCATTGGCCGCGATAGCGAGCGACCCCGCCCTCCCCCGGGCCCGGCTTTCCCGTCGCGGCTGGCAACGTCATAATGCGCCGCGCTGCCTGGCCGCACGATCCGTCCGCTGTGCGGCCGTTTTGCCAATTACTTGGGAGCCTCGCCGGCCATGACCGAACGTGAACGCTGGACCGTGTATCCGCTGTTGTTTCTGGCCCTGGGCATCGCGGTCAAAGACAAGGTGGTGCGCGTGGCCGACGTCGACACCGTGCAATGTAATCGCCTGGTCGTCCAAGATCGGCAAGGCAAAGAGCAGGCGGTGCTGGCCGCCACGCCAACTGGCAGCGTGATGCGCGCCGGCGTGATCGACAGCGACAGCAGCCGCACCGGGCGGCTGGTGGTTCACGATCGCCAGGGGCGCGAGCAGGTGGTGATCGTCTCGTCGCCGGCCGGTGGACTGATTCGTACGGAAGGCAACGATGAGAGCTTCGATGTGCTGCTGGGACATGCCGAGCAGGTCGAGGGGCTGATGTTTGTCGACGCGGCCGGCAATCTCTACAACCGCAGCGTCATTCTGCCCAAGATTCCCGTCAAGCCGCCCCAGGGGCCGCAGCCGCCCAAGAACGGGAAGCAGCCGGAAGCGGCTCCGCATGAGCAGGGTCAGGAGCCCGCCAGCCAGCCAGACGCCGACAAGTCGCCGGAAACGGCACCCGCCAAGCAATAGAGTTTGCTATTGCTTGCGACCAGCGGTTTGTTCGGTCGTGCCAGGGCTCGTGGCCTGGGCCGCGGCCGCCGCGGGCGCAGCCGCCGGCGGTTGCGATTCGGGCGGTCCGAACCGCCGCAGGCGATAGAGCTGCAAGCCGTGCGCGGCGTGATAGAGGGCGCCGCATTCCAGGTCGAACTTTTGCGTCTTCTCGAAGCAATCGAGCAGGTGCAGCACTGCCCGCGTTACCCAGGGCTCTTGCAACTGCTGATCGTCGAGGGCCACCATCAGAAATTCCAGGGCATGGCCCGTCGTGCTGATCCGTTTGCTGATCTCGGCTGACGTGCTGGGCCGGGCAAAGTAGTTGGTCGACAAGCTGCCATCGGGTTGTTGATACTGCTTGGCCGCCGCGACGGCGTCGGCGATCTTTTGCTGACAGGCTTGCCAGGCACCGGTCGGGTCTTTGGCCGGGTCGCCACCCGATTCCAAAAACCGCTTCATCGCCACGGCCAGCCCGTACATGCGGTGCGTGCCGCCACAAGCGCTTGAGCCCAGGTCTTGCTCGGCTTCCATCTTGACCATGCGGGGAATGTTCCACTGGGTGCCATCCTTGGCTGTCCATTGGGCATCGAGCGGCAGATAGGTGACAAACGCCATCAGCGTCCAGGTCGCTTCCATGCCATCGTGAATGTCCCACTGGGCCTGCGAGATCAAGTCCGAGACCTTGAACTTCTCGCCGTTGACAATCAGCTGGGTGTCGGCGGGCAGACCGATTTGCGACAGGTAGCCCAGCCACTGATCTTCGTGACCTTGCCCGGTGCTCGAACCGGCTTCGACGATCGCCTCGAGGCCGTGATCGCCCTTGCGCATCGTCCAGCCGCGCAGCGCCCCGCCGCCAAGCAGGTGGTCGAGGGCGCCGACCAATTGTCCGTCGTGATAGACCTCGAAGCCGGGTCCATAGACCAGAATGCCGTGCACCACCTGCCAGGCCGCCTGATCCTTGGTGTTCAAATGCCGGTTCGACTGCGTGAAGGCGATTGCCTTGTCGATCCGCTCGCGCAGCACGTCGTCGCTCGGCAGCTCGACCGTAGCCACGGCAGCCTGCTGCTGTGCCGCGGGCTTGCAGCCCGATCCGCTCACGGCCAGAACAAGCAGTGAAGCGGCCGCAAGGGCCAACAGCGAGCGACGAGCGAGAATCATGGCGGGACTTCCTTTGCTCTAGCGGCATGACCGGGCATTGTGGTCGGCCGGTCGAATGGCGGGAATCTGTCGATTATGCGGCAGGCGCCCAGGCCGGGGGCAGCCCCGCGGCAGTTGGCGTACCTA
>CAZPED010000026.1:0-13565 GCA_964585335.1 uncultured Planctomycetaceae bacterium
CTGGGTATGCGGCTATACGGATGACATGATCGCCTACATTCCCTCGCGCCGCGTGTGGGAAGAGGGTGGCTACGAATGCGGCTCCAATCTCTTCGAGTACGGCCGGCCAGCGCTGCGCTGGGCCGGCGACATCGAAGACCGCATTGCCGCTGCGGTGAAGAAACTGGTGGCCGAAGTCCGCCAATAGTCGTTCGCCGCCCGCCAGCGGCAGGGCCCACTCGCTCGATCGTCCCCCGCGAAAAGCTAGGCCAGGCGGTAATGGCGCAGGGCGTTGTCGCGAAACAGCCGGCGCTGTTCGCTTTCTGACCTGCTGGCTACGATTGCCCGCAGGGCCGCGTACCACTGCTGATAGTCGGCTCCCAGGTTGCAGACGGGCCAGTCGCCGCCAAACATCACCCGGTCGGGACCGAAAACGTCGAGCGTGTGATTGACGATCGGCGCCAGATCGTCGACTGACCAGTGGCCGGGCTTAGCCGAGGCAATAATGCCCGAGACTTTGCCGACCACGTTCTTGTGTCGTGCGACCGCCTCCATGCCGCGCCGCCAATCGGACTGATCCTGAGACTGCACGTTGGCGTTGCCGCAATGATCGAGCACGAACAGCGTGTCGGGGCAGGACTCGACGAGCCGCGCCGCATCGATCAGCTCGCCCGGGCGAATGCAAATATCGAAACTCAGTCCTAGTTCGCCGAGCAGCCGCATCGACTCGATAAATGGTTTTTGCAGGCAATAGCCGGCTGGCGTCGACTCTCCGTGCAGCACTTGCCGTACCCCGCGCACGTGCGGATGGTTCTTGTAGGGCGCAATGTAGGCGGGAAAGCCCTCGAGCGCCGGCCGACCGGAAATCACGGCGGAGGCCAGCGGTCCCGATCCTTTCCGGCACAGTTCGGTAATGTAGTCGGCCTCGGCCTGTTGCTGGTCGGCCGCGACGTCGACTTCCAGGTAGACGCTTTTCTCGATGGGAATGCCGGCCGTGGCCGCGAGGTAGTCGTGCATCGAGAAATTGCGCGCCATCGCCGGGTTGCCGGCCGTCCAGGGCAAGCGAAACCGGTCGAGATCCCAGAGATGTTGATGCGTGTCGACGATCTTATACATGAGCGGTTGCGGTTTGGTATCTGGCTGAGCGGCAGCCACGACGGACTGGCTGAACCGCAATGCGGCGCCGCATCCGGCACCCCAGGCCAGAGCGTGCGCGATGAACGCGCGCCGCGAGCGATGAGTGCCTCGCGAAACGCACGGCGAAGCAGGCGCGACTGGCGGCGACATCGAAGCGCTCCGGGGGGCTGGAAGAACGGTCGTTACCTGGCACCGATTGTAACTGGCCGCGAGGTCGCGGTGGTAGTCGCCGCTGCCCGCAGGCGGCTGGCGGCCGTTTCGCCGCTAGCGGGCGCAAAACGCTTGGGCTCCGGCGGCCCGGCAATTAGACTTGGCACGGTGCCTGAGTCCAAGACCCGACCAAAGCTGGACAGATCCGGATGAATGTTACTGCCACGATCGCGGGTTACGGTTTCTTTGCGAGTGCTGTGGGCCTTTGGCGTCCTAGGGCGCTCTTCATCAGCTGCGTCTGGGGAATAGTGCTCGCCAGTGCGGGCGGGCCGGTTGCCCAAGGTGGCGAGTTCCGCGCGGGCTGCCGAGCGATTGACATTTCGCCACGGGTGCTCCCCGCGATTCGCAACGGTGGGTTCATCGAGCAGACTTCGTCGCAGGTCGACGATCCCCTGCATGCGCGTTGCCTGGCGCTGGCCGATGGCCAAACGACGCTCTGCCTGGCGATTGTCGATTCGTGCATGGTGCCGCGCGACGTGTGCGACGCGGTGAAGCGCCGGGTTCACGAGCGCACCGGATTGCCCGTCGAACGCATTCTGATTGCCGCCACCCACACGCATTCGGCCCCCAGCCTGATGGACTATTGCCTGGGCACACGTCAGGACGCGGCTTATGTCGACTACTTCGTGCCCCGGGTGGCCGAGGGAATCGTTCAGGCCATCGGCGCCTTGGAGCCGGCCCAGGCGGGCTGGATCGTCGTCGACGCGCCGCGGCACACGCATAGCCGCCGCTGGCTGCACGTCCCATCGGCATTCGCCAACGACCCGTTTGGCGAGACGACGATTCGGGCCATGATGCATCCGGGCTATCAGAACCCCAAGTACAGCGGCCCATCGGGACCAGTCGATACGGCGCTTACGCTAATGAGCATTCGCTCACTCGACGGCCGTCCGCTGTGTGTTTTGTCGAACTACTCGATGCACTATTTCGGCGCGGGCCAGGGATTTTCGGCCGACTACTTTGGCGACTACGCCCGTCACGTCGAAGCGAAACTGGCCGCGACCGCGGCAGCCAGTCCGGCGGTCGCCATCATGGCGCAAGGAACCAGCGGCGATCTGCACTGGATGGACTACGCCCAGCCTGAGCGCCGCGGCTATCAGCGAGCCCAATATGCCAAGGAGCTGGCCGAGCTGGCCTTGCTGGGATTGGGAGAAGTGAAGCATACGCGCGACGTGCCGTTGGCGATGGCCGAAGCGAGACTGACGGTTGGCCGCCGGCTGCCTTCGGCCGCGCGGCTGCAATGGGCGCAAGCGCTGAATCAAAATCGCGGCGACCGACGGCCCAACTCGCAGCCCGAGGTGTATGCCGAGCAAGCCCAATGGCTGCACGATCACCCTCAGGCCGAGCTTGTCTTGCAGGCATTGTCGATCGGCGAACTGGGAATCGCGGCCATACCCAACGAGGTGTTCGCCATCACGGGGCTGCAGCTCAAGGCCCAATCGCCCGTTCAACCGCTGGCCTGCTTCGAGCTGGCCAATGGCGCCGAAGGTTACATTCCGCCGCCAGAACAGCATTACCTGGGAGGATATACGACCTGGCCGGCGCGCACGGCGGGTTTGGAAGTCGAGGCCGAGCCCAAGATTGTCGCCGCGCTGCTCACACTGTTGGAGCAAATCTGCGGAGGCAAACGCCGTTTACTGGAGGTTGACTTCTACACGCCCGAGCAGCGCCAAGCGCTCGAACGTGCACGGCAGGACGACAACAATCGCGAGAATCGCGGCGCCAACAGCACGGCGGCAAGACCGTGAGCGACGGAAGACCACGCGGCAAGTCGCAAGCGTTTGCGTGAAAGCGGGCCGAACGAGGAAGTGTTGAGCAGGTCGAGACTATGCGCGGAGCGGATCGGACGATAGCGATCGGCGACATCCACGGCTGCTCGCGCGCGCTGGCCGGCCTGCTCGAAGCCGTCGACCCGCAGCCAGGCGACGCGATTGTGACGCTCGGCGACTACGTCAATCGTGGACCAGACAGCCAGGGAGTCATCGACCAGCTGCTGCGGTTGGAAACGCATTGTCGCCTGATTCCCCTGCTGGGCAATCACGACGAGGTGTTGCTCGATGTCGCCGCGGGGCGTTGTGACGCCGAACGGTTGTTGGCCATGGGCGGCCGCGCCACGCTCGATTCCTATGGCACAAACGAGCACGATCTGAAGCTTCCGCCATCCCATCTCGATTTCTTGAGCCGCGCGCGCGACTACTGGGAGACGCCGACTCACATTTTCGTACACGCCAACTACGATCCACAGCGCGCGCTGGCCGACACCGACGCCACGACTTGCAAATGGCTATCGCTGCGCGTGTCGATTCCCGGACCCCACGTGAGCGGGCGCAAGGCCGTGCTGGGGCATTCGCCGCAGGCCAGCGCAGTGCCGCTCGATCTGGGGCACTTGATCTGCCTCGATACCGGGTGCGTCTACGGCGGCCGGCTCTCGGCCTTGGACGTGGACACCGGCCAACTGTGGCAGGTCGATTCACAAGGGCGTTGACCGGCGCGGTCAGGGCATCGCCTGGCGCTGCTGCCAGGTAGGGTAGTCGACGTCGAGCAGCGCTCGAGGCCAATTGCCGTACCACGGCGTGCCCGTGCGTCGCTCGCGCTCGATGTCGGCCAGGGCGTAGCGCTTCACGGCATCGCGGCCAGCAAATACGGGCCGGTTTGTGCCAATTTCGTAGTGCCGGGCCCAAACCGCGGGGGCCGTGGGATCGGCCGACACCACGACGTCGAAGTTCGCCTTGTGCCGCATGAACTGCTCGACGGGCGCGGGCACCTTGTCGACTCGGACGCCCGCGAGTCGAACTTGACCGAGCCAGCCGACTGCCGATTCGATGGCCGCCTTGACGCGCGCGTCGGGTCGCTGTTCGCGCATTAGGAACCGGGCGATGGCCGTGGTCTCTTGCGGGCACAGCGAGGCCAGTTCGAAGGTGCGCGCGGGAATTGGCGCGAGCGTTTGGGCGTCGTGCTGTTGGCACCAACCCGTCAGACGATCGCCCACACGAATCTGGCACTTCAAGATGCAATCGATTCCCAGTGTTACGGCCCGCTCGGCGCGCTGGCGGCGCGGCTCGTCGAGCCAGCTCCAAGCGGGCTCATGCCGGGCGGCGCTGGCGAGCACCTCGAGCGCGCCAATCGTCACGCCATCGTTGAACGTGATCTGCGCGCTGTAGCCCGAGGCACCCGGATAGCGCTGTGGAAAGCCTCCGCAAGGGAGCTGCGAAGCGAGAATGAAGTCGAAGCCGCGCAGGCAGGCCTCGCGCCAAGCGGGCTCGCCAAGCAATGCGTAGGCCTTGGCCAGATAGTCGACTTGCGAATGGATGTTGTAGTTGTCGAACGACGAGTCTTGCCGGTCGTGGGTCGCGCGGAGCGTTTCCTTCTGGTCCTCGCTGAGAACGGCTAGCATGTCGTAATCCTTCGGCCAGCCACCGTTGGCCCGCTGAAACAAGACGATATTGGCGGCGATCTCGCGCACTTGATCGGGGGCGTACGACGGTTGGTTGGGCTCGGCCTGAATGACTCGGCTTGTATCGGCAATGTGGCGCCAATGATGAATGCCGTCGCGAAAGCCCGAAGTGTCAACGGCGGGTTCGGTCGCCCGCGACGTGCGGCGAATCACTACTGCCCAGTCCTCGCTGGCCTCGGCGGGTGGGCTGCCCACTGCCCACCGCGGTCCCCCAGTGACAGGAACCGCCGGGCCGACGAACTCGCCGCTGCGCGGATTGTACCAACGCTGCTCGGCCGGGCCGCGCAGCTCCGAAAGGTCCAGCGTGCCCGACTGGTTGCCGCGCGGCAGGTAGACGGCGTACACCTCGCCCCGCTTGGCGAACACCTGTGGGCCGAGCTTGACGCTTTTTCCCCGGCCGATGCCCACGTCGACGGTGGCGCCCACTTGGGCCAGCTCGTCGGCGGGCTCCATCTCCCAGAACGGCAGTTGTTCCATGAATGTGCGGGCATAGGCGACGTAGCGCCAAAGCTTGTCGCGCTCCGGCGTCTTAAAGCTGTCGGTCCGCAACAAGTCGCCCAGAATGAACTCGATGTTGCCCCCGGAGAGATACGTGGGCCAGAGCTTTTCGCGCCGTTGTCCGTCGGCATCGTCGACCGGTATGTGCGAGGCCCGCTGTCCACGGTCGAGCGTGAACTCGTCGAGACTGACCGGCAGCGGGCGCCCCGCCGCCGCGGTAGCCCGCCAAATGGCCTCGGTCACTTCGTGGATCGGCCGCTGGTTGAGTTGGAGCGAGGTCATCGAGTATCGGGGGTCGCCGAACGTAAAGGCCAGCGCCTTGACTGGGTCGCCGGCGCTATGCACCGTGATCGGATGGTCGTACGGATCGACCGCCCGCACGTAGTCGGCAAATGCGGCGATTCGCTGCGGTCCGAAATCGAAATTCAGGTTGTACTCCTCGCACAGGTTCCATTGCATGGCCAGGTGATGGCCGAAGCGGGCAATCATCTCGCGGTAGTACAGCTTGCGCTCGGGGCCGAGCTCGCCGTTGTCGAGCTCGCGCTTGTTGGCTTCCTCGGCCTCGTTGAATACGCAGTGCAGGAAGATGCCGAGCCGCTGGGCGTGCGCAAAGACGATTTCCCACTGCCCGAGCTTAGCGAGGTCAAAGTGCGTATTGTCGTTGTCGGGGCTTCCCTTCGGGTTGATTGGTCCGATCCAGGGCCAGACGTCCTTGCCGTCGCCGCCGATGTTCATCGTCAGAAAGTAAATGCTGTTCACCTGCCGACTGGCCAGGTAGTTAAGTGCGCCGATGATCCCACGGCCTCGGCCATCGCCCCAATCGGGATCTCCTGGCCGCCAGTCGTCGACGTGCGCCGAGTAAGTGTGCCTGGCCGGCGTGTGGTCGAAGCCGGCGTAGCCCAGCAAGTCTTCGGGTTCGTCGGTGCCGCCTCGAATCCAGTAGGGGCCGTCGACGAATTTCAGGTAGTGGCCGCCGACATAGTTGAGCCGCCCCCATTTCAAGAAGCCCGGCGCCTGCGGATCGCGCGGGGCAATGTGCACTTCTCCCGCGAGGCCATCGAGCGGTAGCGGCTGTCCAGCATCGGGCTCGAGTTGCACGGCCACTTGCGGCCCGGTGCGGAAGCTCGCTCGATACCGCCAGGTTCCGGCCGCGTCGGGAGTGAATCGTACTCGCCAGACGTTGCCTTGCGGGCCCCCCTGGCCGTCGCCGTCGAAGTAACCGGGAACGTCATAGTGGCGCCCCTCGGGCCCCTCGAAGGCGACTTGCAATCGCACGTCGAGAAATGGATTTGGCTGGTTGTCGGTTGCCGCGGCGCGCGGCCCCTCGAAGGAAAGGGTCAGCGGATGCCAGGCAACGGGCCGACCGGCAAGCTGTGATTCGGCAGCTTGCAGCGTGCCGGCGAGGAAGACCCAGACCACGAGCGATTTCTTGAACATGTTCCGCGCAACCCTCTGTGAAACGAGACGGCACAGTCCCAGGGCATGCGTGGAATTGATTGGCCCGAAGCCCCGCACGCCGTCGGCTCCTCAGTGTGGTCACTCGGGCAGCGCGGTGCAATGGTGCGGCGTGAGCCGCCATTGGCCCTGCGCGGAAAAAAGACGACCCGCCAGGCAGCCTCACGCGAGGCCGCCCGACAGGTCCTGTTTCAGGGCCATCCTGCCGCGGTCATTTCTCAGACGCTAGCGGCAGCGCGTAGCCGAGTGCGCCAATGACCTTCTGGTCTTGGTAGTTGTCGTGGCACATCTTGCACTTGTCCATCACGATCGGAATGGGCGTCACGGCGCGAAGGTAGAGCTTGCCGTCCAATTGTGCTTGTTCTTCGTAGTAGGGCTGTCCGTCCAGCAGGGCCTTGATGGCTTTCTTTTCGAAGGCGTCCTGCGGATGATTGGCCTCGTTGACCGGTTGCCCGGTGGCGTCGATCAGGCGCACTTCGTGCCAGCCCTTTTCCTTCATGCCGGCAAACAGCACCTTGAAGGCCTCGCCGGCTGGCAGATCCGAGCTTTCGTCGACGTAGTGTTTGGTGATCAGCACAATGGCCGTTTTGTAAATGTCATCGAGCAGCTTGATCTCGCGGCGGGCACGCTGCAGTTCCTGGGCCGATACCTTGGCGGCCGGGACCGGGCTTTTCGCCGGGGCGGCGCCCAGCGCAGCCAAGGCGGCCAGCAACGTCAGACTAGTCGTCAGTACGACCCGGGGGCGGTTCCAAAAGCGGTTTTCAGCGGTCATCGGTGGGTGCCTCGTGGGGTGGGATGGTTGGTAAGCGACCGATAAATACTGGATAAAGACATCCAGTATTGGCCGCAGTCTATAATCTGGTATAGTGGACGTCAATATCCGAATTACGGAGTCGCTGCATGTTGACCCAAACGGTCGAATACGCCTTGCGGGCCTTGGTGGCGCTGGCGGCCGAGCCCCATCGGCCGCACACCAACCAGCAATTGGCCGAGCTCACCAAGGTGCCGGGCCCCTACTTGTCGAAGGTGCTGCAAACGCTGGCGCGCGAGGGATTGGTCGTGGCGCATCGAGGAAAGCGCGGCGGCTTCTCGCTGAGCCGGACGGCCGCGGAGATTACGATTCTCGACGCGGTCAATGCCGTCGACCCGATTCAAAGGATTAGCGTCTGTCCTTTGGGTCTGAAGGCGCACGGCAAGCGGCTCTGCCCGTTGCACGCCAAGATGGACCGAGCGCTGGAACAGATGGAGCAGGCGTTTGCTTCGACGTCGCTGGCCGACGTGCTGGCCGAGCCGAGCAAGAGCGTGCCGCTGTGCGAGTTTCCGCGCCTATCGTGCGGTTGACGACAAGAGCGTGCCTGAGCGTGGCGTCCGTATAAACAACAGGAGTCTCGGCGAGCAGCCAAACACATATCCACGGTTTCTAACAACTTGCAAGGGAGACCATCATGAGGCGGTTATGGATTCTCTTCGTGCTGGTTCTGGCGGTTTCGTTTGGCGTGTTGGGTTGGATTGGCACGCGCATCTATCAGTCAGCGCCGCCGCGGCCCGAGCGGGTCGTGACGAGCGACGGGCGCGTCGTGTTTGCCGAAGGCCTGATTAGCCAGGGGCAGAACGTCTGGCAAACGCTGGGGGGCATGGAACTCGGCTCGGTCTGGGGGCACGGCAGTTATGTGGCTCCCGACTGGACGGCCGATTGGCTGCATCGCGAGGCGATGTTCATCCTCGATCGCTGGGCCACGGCGGAGTTTGCCAAACCCTACGAGCAGTTGGACCGGGAACACCAGGCACAGCTGCGCGGGCGACTGGCCGAGCGGCTGCGGCCTAACACATTCGATGCCGAGACGGGCACGCTGACCATCGAGCCCATCAGGGCCGAGGCGATCGAGGCTAACGTGCGGCACTACGCCGAAATCTTTTCGGCCGGCGAGGTGAGCTACGCGATTCCCCGCGGGGCGTTGGAAGACCCTGACCGCCTACGGGCCCTGGCCGCCTTCTTCTTCTGGACGGCGTGGGCCGCAACGACCGAGCGCCCCGGCGACCACATCAGCTATACGCACAACTGGCCCTACGAGCCCCTCGTGGGCAATGAGCCGACGGGCGAGGCTGTGGTTTGGACGGGCGTCAGCATCATCATGCTGCTGGCCGGCATTTCGGCCATGGCCTGGTGGTTCGCGGCCCGCCGCGGCGACGACGAGCCCGCCCTGCGGCCGAGTGCCGACCCGCTGGTTGCCTGGCAAGCCACGCCCTCGCAACGGGCCACGCTCAAGTACTTTTGGGTCGTGGCCGCGCTCATGCTGGTGCAAATGCTGCTGGGCGTGGTCACGGCGCACTACGGCGTCGAGGGGGACGCCTTCTACGGCGTGCCACTTTCGAAGTGGTTGCCCTACAGCGTTACCCGCACCTGGCACGTGCAGCTGGGCATACTCTGGATTGCCACCGCGTGGCTAGCGGCCGGGCTGTTCATTGGGCCGCTGGTCAGCGAGTTCGAGCCGCGCGGACAGCGCCTGGGCGTGAACCTGCTGTTCGTCGCCCTTGTGGCAGTGGTGGTCGGCTCGCTGGCCGGCGAGTGGCTGAGTATCCAGAATTTGATGCCTTCAGACGAGCATGCGTTTTACTTCGGTCACCAGGGATACGAGTACGTCGACCTGGGACGTGTCTGGCAGCTGGCTTTGCTGGCCGGGCTGCTGTTGTGGTTGTTCCTGGTGGTCCGCGTGTTGCGCCCGGCGCTGCGCGTGGGCGGTCAACAGAAGCAGCTGGTGGCGCTGCTGCTGGTCTCGACGACGGCGATCGCGCTGTTTTACGGGGCCGGGTTGGGCTGGGGGCGGCACACGAATTTGACGATCGTCGAGTACTGGCGGTGGTGGGTCGTGCATCTGTGGGTCGAAGGCTTCTTCGAAGTGTTCGCCACGACCGTCATGGCGTTTTTCTTCATGCGGCTGGGATTGATTCGCCCCGGCGCCGCCGCGGCTGCCGCGCTGATGTCGGCCACGATCTTTCTCTCGGGCGGCATCATCGGCACGTGCCACCATTTGTATTTTTCGGGCACACCGACCGTGGCCTTGGCCTGGGGATCGGTGTTTAGCGCGCTCGAAGTCGTGCCGCTGGTGCTGGTCGGCTTCGATGCCATGGAAGACCTGCGCCGCTCGCGCACGTCGCCTTGGGTGCAACGCTACAAGTGGCCGATCTATTTCTTCGTCGCGGTGGCCTTTTGGAACATGGTGGGCGCCGGTCTGTTCGGCTTCATGATCAATCCGCCGATCGCCCTGTACTATATGCAGGGATTGAACACCACGCCGTTGCACGGACACGCCGCGCTGTTTGGCGTGTACGGCATGCTCGGCATCGGGCTGATGCTCGTGTGTCTGCGGGCCCTGGTGCCGGGGGTGGAGTGGAAGGATGGGCTGCTGCGGTTCGCCTTCTGGGCACTTAACGGCGGCTTGCTGGCGATGTGCGTGCTGAGCTTGCTGCCCGTCGGGCTGATGCAAACTTGGGCATCGGTCGAGAATGGCTACTGGTATGCCCGCAGCAGCGAATTTCTGCAATCGCCGCTGATGCAGGATTTGCGCTGGATGCGGGTGCCGGGCGACACGATCTTTGCCCTGGGGGCGGTGGCCCTGACCGTGTTCGTGGCGGGGCTGAAAACAGGGCATTCATTTCGCCGGCCATAGCCGGGAACTTTGTGTCCCGGCAGAGATTCGCGCCACCGCGGTCGCTATATTGATCGTGGCCGGCGGGGCACGTCGGCCGCAAACCGACCATGCCCTTCGGAGTCTCACGCCGATGCCGCGGTTTCTGTCGACAACCTGCCGTGCCCTGGTCGGAATTCTCGCGCTGGCGAATGTCGGTCCGCGCGCCACCGCAGCCAGCCCGGAGTTGAAAGCCCTCTTTGCCCAGGCTTGGCAATTTACGCTGATCGAAGACCCGCTGTTTGCCACCCATGCCGGCGATAACCGCTACAACGACCGGCTGCCCCGCGAAACGCTGGCCGACCAGGCGCGCCGGGCACAGGCTCATCGCGGATTCCTGGATCGCCTGCAAGCCATTGCCCGCGACAAGCTCACTGCCACTGAGCAGATCGACTACGACATCTTTCGCCGCGAGCAACAAGACGCGCTGGCCGAAGTCGAGTTCAAGACCTACCTGACGCCAATCACCAATCGCTCGGGCTTTCAGGTTTCATTTCCCGAATTGGCCAACGACGTACCGTTGAAGTCTCTCAAGGACTACGAGAACTATGTCGCGCGGCTGCGGGGCTTCTCGCAGTATGCCGACGATCATATCGCGCTGATGCGCGAAGGGATCAAGCAGCAGATCACGATGCCGCGCGTCGTGATGGAGGGCATCGAGAAGGCCATCGAGCCGCACATCGTCGCCGACCCGGCGCAAAGCTTGCTCTACGAGCCCTGCCTCGAGTTTCCTGGATCGATTGGCGCGGCGGATCGCGCGCGGCTGGGCGAAGCGGCCAGGCAAGCCATCAGTCAGAGCGTGGTGCCAGGGTATCGCAAATTTCTGGAATTCATCACCACGGAGTACTTGCCGGCCTGCCGCGAGCAGATCGGGGCCAGCGCGCTGCCCAACGGGCGCGAGTTCTATCGCTATCGCATCAAGCACTTCACCACGCTTGACGTCAGTCCCGAACAGGTCCACGAGACCGGGTTGGCCGAAGTGAAGCGCATCGGCGCCGAAATGCGCGACCTGATGAGCAAGCTCGAGTTCCAGGGTGACTTCGCCGCTTTCGTCGAGCACTTGCGCACGGACCCGAAATTCTACGTCGACACGCCCGAGCAGCTGCTCGAAGCGACGGGCCTGGTGCTGAAGCGGATCGACGGCGAACTGCCCAAGTTGTTCAAGACGTTGCCGCGGACGCCCTACGGCATTCGCGAGATTCCCGCCTTCATCGCTCCGCGGACGACCACGGCCTATTACCAGCCGCCGGCGGGCGACGGTTCGCGCGCCGGGTTTTACTACGTCAACACATACAATCTCAAGAGCCGGCCGCGGTTCGAGATCGAAGCCCTCTCGCTGCACGAGGCCGTGCCGGGCCACCACTTGCAGATCGCCTTGCAGCAGGAGTTGGTCGGACTGCCCGAGTTCCGCCGTTTTGTGCATCCCACGGCATTTGTGGAAGGCTGGGGCCTTTATGCCGAGCGGCTGGGGCTGGAAATTGGTTTTTATCGCGACCCTTACAGCAACTTCGGCCGCCTGAGTTACGAGATGTGGCGCGCCTGCCGGCTGGTGGTCGACACGGGCATGCACTACTTGGGCTGGACCCGGCAGCAGGCGATCGACTTCATGGCCCAGCACTCGGCGCTCACGCTGCACAACATTACGGCCGAGGTCGACCGCTATATTTCGTGGCCGGGGCAGGCTACGGCCTATAAGATGGGCGAACTGAAGATTCGCCAGCTGCGCCGGCAAGCCGAAGGACGGCTGGGCGAGCGGTTCGACGTGCGCCAGTTTCACGACGTGGTGCTGGGGAGCGGCGCCGTGCCGCTCGACGTGCTGGAAGGCAACGTGAAGGCATACATCGACGCCGCCAGTCCGGCACGCTAACCTTAGTGGGCGCGCAGCCTGGCAAAGGGCGCCGCGGACAGGCAAACTGGCCACGACCAGGAAACGAAAACAAAACCTCCCCGAAGGATTGAGCGATATGAAATGCGCAAGTGCGAGCGTGGCGGTCTGGTTGCTGGCTGCGGTGGCCCTGGCCGCGGATGTCGCTCCTCCAGCCTCAGTCGACGCAAACTGGCACCAATGGCGCGGGCCGTTGGCCACGGGAGTGGCGCCGCAGGGCAATCCGCCGATCCATTGGGACGAGGACACCAATATCCAGTGGAAGGTAGCCGTTCCCGGCGAAAGCACGGCCACGCCGATTGTCTGGCAGGATCAGATCTTTCTGACCACCGCGATCAAAACCGACCGCGAAGTGGAGTTGCCGCCGCTCGAGGGTGAGCAGCCGAAGAATCCATTTAACATTCAACGGCCGAAGAACTTCTATCAGTTCGTCGTGATGGCGGTCGATCGCCGCACGGGCAAGACCCTCTGGCAGCAAATGGCCAAGGAGGAGGTGCCGCACGAGGGGCATCACGTCGACGCCAGCTACGCGTCGGCCTCGCCCATGACCGACGGCAAGCACCTGTACGTGAACTTCGGCTCGCGCGGCGTTTACTGCTACGATTTGCAAGGCAAGCAAGTGTGGAGCCGCGACCTCGGCAAGATGCAGATCTACAACTACTTCGGCGAAGGCACTTCACCAGTCGTCCACGGCGATACGCTGATCGTCAACTGGGATCACCAGGGGGGCTCGTTCATCACCGCGCTCGACGCCCTGACTGGCGAAACCCGCTGGAAGGTGGATCGCGACGAAAACACCTCTTGGGCCACGCCACTGGTGCTTGAACACCAGGGACGCACGCAAGTGATTGTCAGCGGAACCAAACGCGTGCGGAGCTACGATCTGAAATCGGGCGAAGTGATTTGGGAATGCGGGGGACAGGTGCTGGCGTGTATCCCCTGCCCCGTGACCGATGGCAGCCTGGTGTTCGTAATGACCGGCTACACGGGCAACGCGCTTTACGCGATTCCGCTCGACGCCCAGGGAGACATTACCGACACGGACAAAATCGCCTGGAAGCGCAAGGAGCCGGGCACTCCGTACGTTCCCTCGCCGCTGCTCTATGGCGACACGCTATGTTTTACCGGCAGCAATAAGGGGATTTACTCCGTGCTCGACACCAAGACCGGCAAGCCGCTCGTTGATCGTAAGCGGGTGGAGGGAATCTCGAATATCTATGCCTCGCCGGTGGGCGCGGCCGACCACATTTACCTGACCAGC
>CAZPED010000027.1:0-13422 GCA_964585335.1 uncultured Planctomycetaceae bacterium
GGAACTGGCCGGCGTGGCCTTGCACGCCGACACCGCGGCGAGCATCGACCTTGCCCCAGTTGACGAACAGCATGTGCTCGCCGCCGACCGGGTAGTTGTAGCACATCCAACCCACGGCATTCACCGGCTCGCCGCCCGGGCCGTTCTTGAACAGTTGGGTATCCACCCCGTATGCGATAATCGCGTGCATCACTTCCCACGGCGTATTGTCGCGCGTGTTCTGATGCCGCGGATAGTACATTGCCAACGCCCGGCGCACCTTATCGCGCAGCTGAATCAGCTCGGGCGACAAATCGCCCGAGGCGTCGGTCGCCTCGCTGGAGGGCAGCTGGGCCACGCGCAGCGCGGGGCTCGACGCAATCTCCGCGGGCGTCGTCGCCAGTGGCTCGACCTGGGCCACGGGCGCCGGGGGCATTGGCTGATCGGCCATCAGCCGGTCGGAACTGCCAGCAATCAACGAGAGTGCCACTGCGGACGAAGCCGACAAACTTCGCCAAGTCAAACGGTTCATCAAAAGCTCCTCAGTCCACCCAATTCGCCGCCTGTCTGGTTATGCTGCCAACCGCTAAGGTCCGCCCGATCGCACTTTCGTGCCCTTTGCCCGGGGCTTCGGTGAGTGCTTGCATGCCATCGGGCCGGCTCGACGGAGTATTGGTATCGGACCAAAACCACCCGGCGAATTATCGGTTTGGACCGATTTGATTCGACCGCGGGCAGCGGCTCGCGCGGGTATGCCGACCAGGTCGGATGTGCGCACTAGTGCGACTGCCAAGCGGCGAAATCTATGCCGGTTGACCCGATCCTGGCACTAGAAGAAACTGCGGCGGATGCGTTCCGCGATGCTGACCTCGGGCTGTTCGGTCTTGCCGTTTTGCGCGTATTCGCGCCAGGCCTGCACGTTCGTGCCATAGTCGCGCCCCGAGACTTCGTTAAGCGACAGGCGCGCGCTGTCCTGCATGGCCGGGTCGCCGTCGACCATCGCTTCGACCAGCGGCATCATCGCCCCCTTGTCCTTCGTCTGGCCCAGCGCCTGCACCGCCGCGATCCGGACGTCGAAATTCGTCTCGCTCGATACCATCCGGGTCAGTTCGCCGACGGCCGCGGGGCCACCCCGCTGCCCCAGACACTTGCACACCGTGCGGCGTGTCTCCATGTCGGGATCGCCCAGCGCGGCAATCAAAATCGACTCGGCCGAGGCCGGCGGACATTTGGCGATCGTGCGCAGAATATGCCGCCGTACGATCGGATCGTTTTCATCCTTGAGCTCGCGTGCCAACACGCCCACCACGCGTTCTTGCTCTTGCGGCGGCTGATCGGCAATCACGGCGGCCAGCGACTTGACCTCTTTGATCCGATCCTTGGGGGTTTTGATCCCCAGCTCTTCTTCGGGGGTTTTCTTCAGGGTCAGTTTATCGCCCACGCCGCGCAAGTTCTCGGCAATCTCGGCGCAGCCGGTGGCCATGGCCAGGCAAAACGTCGCGGCCAGCGCCGCCAAAATTTGGACAGGGCCTTGCATGCGGTTGATCGAAAATCCAGCAGAGGTCAGAGCTGACGTATCGACAGGTAGGCGGGCTTTTAGCAAAACCCCGCCGCCGAAACCAGAGCGATCGGCCAGCCGCGGCCCGAATTTGGACGGAGCCCTCGGTTTTCGCGGAATTCTGGGCGGCCCCTGGGTGGTGCTAGTCATACTGCCAGCAGTGCCACCGCCGGGCCAACCATGGCCGCGTCAACCTCGCATGGCTGGCGCTGCCGACCACGCTATGATGGGGTTGTTGACCGATCGATCGCGTCAATCCCTCATTTCTCGCCGCAACTTCCCATCGTGAAGCGACTCGCCGGCTGCATCCTGCTTTCAATCATCGCCCCGCCGCTGGCCTGGGGGCTCGAACACCTGACGTTTGAGCGCGACGGACAATCGCAAAAAGTTTCGGGCCAGGTCCTGGTCACGGCCGAGGATGGCGGGCTGTTGCTGTTGACCGACGACGGCGCGCTGTGGAACATCGAGCCCGACCAGATCCGCCAGCACACGCAGGACGCCGAAGTGTTCGTGCCGCTGTCGCGCGAGGCGCTCGGCCGGCAACTGCTGCAAGACCTGCCCACCGGTTTCGAGACTTATTCGACTCACCACTACCTGATTTGCCACAACACCTCGCGCGAGTACGCGGTGTGGTGCGGCGCGTTGTTCGAGCGGCTGTACAAGGCGTTTACCAACTACTGGACGCGCAAGGGAATCAAGCTGCACGAACC
Organism: uncultured Planctomycetaceae bacterium; assembly: GCA_964585335.1. Lineage (GTDB taxonomy): Bacteria > Planctomycetota > Planctomycetia > Pirellulales > PALSA-1355 > CAZPED01. Next base: position 2,248 of record CAZPED010000027.1, read on the forward strand.
CGAGTTTCCGCTGGTGGCCATCGTGTTCAACTCGCCGCAGGCTTATGCCCGCCACTCGCAAGAAGAGCTGGGCAAGGCCGGCGACTCGATCATCGGTTACTACAGCCTGCGCACCAACCGCATCACGATGTACGACCTGACGGGCGTCGAGTCGCTGCGGGCGCCGGGCGACCGTCGCGGATCGCAAGCCCAGATCAATCGGCTGCTGTCGCGCCCCGAGTCCGAACAGCTCGTGGCCACGATCATTCACGAAGCCACGCACCAGATTGCCTTCAACACGGGACTGCAAACGCGGTTTGCCGACATTCCGCTGTGGGTCAGCGAGGGGCTGGCCATGTATTTTGAGACGCCCGATCTGCAAAGCTCCAAGGGCTGGCGGACGATCGGCGCCATCAATGCCAGCCGGCTGGAACGGATCCGCGAGTACCTGACTCAGCGGCCGGCCGGTTCGCTCGCCTCGCTGGTGGGTGACGACAAGCGAATTCGCGATACGCGCACGGCGCTCGACGCTTATGCCGAGGCCTGGGCCCTCAACTACTACCTGATTCATCAGCACCCGCGCAAGTACCAGGCCTACCTCCAACGGCTGGCCGAGAAGAAGCCGCTGATCTGGGACGATCCGCAAGCGCGTCTGCAAGAATTCCGCGCGGCCTTCGGCGAAGACCTGGGCGCGCTCGACACCGACTTCGTGCGGCAGATGCAAAAGCTGCGCTGACGGCCTGCCCGGCGTACGTGCAGTTCCCCAACCGGTCGCCCTGCCGCCGGATGCCCCCCGGCCCTCTTTCGCCGTGGTTTGGCCGGTGGTTATAATCGGCCCTGGCCTTGTCTGCCGCAGCGCTGCCCACCGAACAATCGTCCTACCGCCCCCTCGACCAACAGGAAACGAACTCCCATGGCCGATCAAGCCCGTCCGACGTCGCCCCAGCCCGCCACGCGCCGCCAGTTTCTCAAGGCCTCGACCGCCACGGCGCTGGGCGCCACGCTGGCCTCGGGCCTGGTATTGCCGCGGTCGGTGCACGCCGCCGGCAGCGACACGCTGAAGATCGGCCTGATTGGTTGCGGCGGACGCGGCACCGGCGCCGTCAACAACGCCTTTGCCGCCGACTCGAACACCAAGCTCACCGCCGTGGCCGACGTGTTTGCCGACCACGTCGAGCGGGCCGTTCAACAGCTGACGCAAAGTTCCGCCGGGCAGGTGACCGTCGAGCCCGATCATCGCTTCGTCGGCTTCGACGCTTTCGAAAAGCTGCTGGCCACGGACGTCGACGTGGTGATTCTGGCCACTCCGCCCCACTTTCGTCCGGCGCATCTGAAGGCGGCCATCGCCTCGGGCAAGCACGTGTTCTGCGAAAAGCCCGTGGCGGTCGACGCCCCCGGCGTCCGCAGCGTGCTCGAAACCAGCGAAGAGGCCAAGAAAAAGGGGCTCTCGATCGTCTCGGGCCTGTGCTACCGCTACGATCCGCCCAAGCAAGAGATCATCAAGCGCGTACACGACGGCGCCATCGGCGACATTCTGGCCATGCAGGTCAGTTACAACACCGGCACGCTCTGGCACAAGGGACGTCAGCGCGAGTGGAGCGAAATGGAGTTCCAGCTGCGCAACTGGCTGTACTTCACCTGGCTGTCGGGCGACTTCAATGTCGAGCAGCATGTGCACAGTCTCGACAAGGCCGCCTGGGCCATGAAAGACGAGCCGCCCGTGCGGGCCACAGGTTTGGGCGGACGGCAGGTGCGCGTCGAGCCGCAGTGGGGCAACATCTACGATCACTTCGCCGTGGTGTACGAGTACGCCAATGGCGTCAAGCTGTTTGCCCAGTGCCGCCAGATGGCCGGCTGTTCGGTCGACGTTTCCGATCACCTGATCGGCAGCAACGGTTCGGCCGAAATGATGCACGCCACGATCACCGGCCCTCAGGAATGGCGCTACCGCGGCCCGAAGCCCAACATGTACGAAGAAGAGCACCGCGCGTTGTTCGCGGGTATTCGCTCGGGCGATCCGCTCAACAACGGACTGTACATGGCCCGCAGCACCATGCTGGCCATCATGGGGCGCATGGCGGCCTACACTGGTCAAACGCTCACCTGGGACCAGTGCCTCAACTCGACCGAGGACCTTTCGCCGGCCAAGTACGACTGGACCAATGAGGTTCCGCTGGCGCCGGTGGCCAAACCGGGGCTGACGCGGTTCGTCTAGCGCATCGGATCGCCACATTCTGGCCAAAAACGTGCGGAGCGGCCGCGCCGCGGGAGCTCGCACTGCCACCGACCGTTTTTGAGCGCGCGTATTCCGTCATTTTTTCCTGACAAATACTTGACTCTTCGCCCAAACCTGATTGAAATGCTCCCAGGCGCGGCCCGGCAAGTTCTCCTGGGTCGCAGGCTGGTCTGACTATTTGCCGGAGGTGGCTAATGCGTCGTCGCTGTGTACTGTTGGCCTTGGGTTTAGTTCTCGTCATTTCCCAGTCCGTGGTCTCGGCTTCGACGCTCGACCAATCCTACGATCCTGGCCCCAACTCCGGCGGCTATTTCGTCAACTCGGCGGGTACGTTCGCGCAAATCTTCACGGCCGGCATTTCTGGCCAGGTCGCCGAGATCGACGTGCGGGTGCTCAACTATTTCGGCGGGGCCGTGGCGCCGCTGAATCTCGACCTGTACACCATCAGCGGCGCGTATCCCGAAACGCTGACGTCGAATCTGGCCAGCGGCTCCATCAGCCAAACGCTCGTCCCAACGACCTCGGGGTTCGTGGCGTTTGATCTTAGCAGTTCGGGCGCTTCGTTCGTGGCGGGCCAGCAGTATGCCATCGTTGTTTCGACCACGTCGAACTATTCCTACTTGTGGGAAGGCGCGACCAACGGCGGCTATCCTGCCGGCAGCGGCCGCGGCGTGAGCGGCAGCAATCTCTACTACACGCTCGCCGGCCAGGACCTCGATTTCGGCTTCAAAACCTACGTGAACCCGGTGCCCGAGCCGTCGTCGGTCGTGCTGCTGGGCGCTGGCCTCGTGGCTTTGCTCGTCGGCGCCCGCCGGCGCAAGCTCGCCTAGTCGAGCGAGCGAGTGCGGCGCGCATGGTCTAACCAACGCTGCCTGCCGCGAACAACCGCTTTGCAAGCGCGGTCAAGCTTGTTCGACTGCTTCGCTGAAGATGCCTAGGCAAGCCAGCGGGGCAGGGGCTACTCAGCCCGCCCGCAGCCGCTCTTCGACGCGGCGGAGAGTCTCTTCGAGGCTGGGGCCGCTGTCGGCCAGCTTGACCGCCGTGCCGCGGGTCATCCAGGCATCGATTTTCTTTTGTGCTGATATGACCGTGCTGTGGCTGCGGCGGCCGAAGTAGCTGCCGATCTCGCTCAGGCCGGCCCGCGTGTACTTGCGCGCCAGCCACATGGCCAGCATCCGCGGATAGCTGGCCTGCCGGGACTTTTCGGCCGACTGCAGCGTTTCGGCCTCGATGCCCAACACGTCGCACACTGCTCGCTCGATGTCGGCCAGCTTAACGACGCGGTGCTGATGTTCGAGCAACTCGGCCAGCGCCGTTTCGGCCATTGCCAGCGTGATCGGCCGCTGAAGCGCGAGGCTCGTCGCTTTGAGCTTTTTGAGCGCGCCGATCAGCTCGCGGGCCTGGCTGGTGAATTGCCGGGCCACATACTCGGCCACGTCGCGGGGCAAGCTCACGTCGAGTCGCACCGCTTGCCGCTCGACGATGCCCAGCCGCGTTTCATATTCGGCCACCTCGACGCGGCAAGCCATGCCGCCGGCCAGCCGGCCGGTCAACTCGGGTCCCAAGGCTTTGAGGTTGGCCAGCGAGCGGTCGGCCGCAAACACCAGTTGCCGGCCCGCCCGGGCGAGCGTGTCGACCGTGTGCAACAGCTCGACAATCGTCGCCCGCTTGTTGGCCAGAAACTGCAAGTCGTCGATCAGCAGCAGATCCAGGTCGCGATACTTGCGGCGAAAGCTCGGCATGCCGCTGCCGTGCAGTGCCTCGAGAAACGAGCCGGTAAACTGCTCGGCCGACATGAGAACCGTCCGGGCTTTCGGGTGCCGCTTGCGGAACTGCCTGCAAACGCCTTCGAGCAAGTGCGTCTTGCCGGTGCCCGAGGGGCCATGCAGGAGCAGGGGAGAATAAGCGCCCGGCTGCTCGACAACCATCTGCGCGGCCTTGTGGGCCAGGCAATTCGAATTGCCCACGACGAACGATTCGAGCGTTTCCCACGCGCGGCGCGGCGTTGCGGCCGGCGCGTCGGCAGGCGAGGCCAGCTTGATGAGTGGGGCAGGCGAGGCAGAGCTGGGTACCACGCTCGGCACTGCCACGGCGACGGCCTGCGCCGCATCGGCCGGCGCGGCATGGTTTGCGGTCGGCGCGGCGACGGGCGGCTCCTCGATGCGAAACTCGGGGGTCAGCGCTTCGCCGCTCGCCGCCAGCACGGCAGCTTCCAGGTCCTTGCGAAAGTGCGTCCGCAGCCAATCCTGAAAGAAGCGGTTGGGCACGCCCACGACCAGGCTGGCGCCCGATACTTCGAGTCGGGTGCTGGGACCGAACCAAACCTCGCATCGGTCTCGTCCGATGCGATCGGCCAGCTGGGCGCGAATCGCCGCCACGATCTCCGTATCGCCCTTGATCACGTCCTGTGCTCTCCCAGCGCGAAACTGCTCCGCACCCCATGCGGGCAAAACGCACACCAGCCCCTGCTGGACTCGTGGACGTTGCAACCGCTGAAATGCGAGCGTTTTTGCCTGCGACAATCGAGTTGTCCGCACCGGCATTCCTGCCGCCCGAGACGCGATTGTACGTTCGCTAGCAGTGCTGTCAAACCGCCGCCACCGGCGCCGCGCCGACGATTTTTTCACCGCTCATTGATCGCTCACAAAACGTCGCAAAAACTCGGCTCGCTGCGAGCGATCCTGCGGCGAAAAAAATTTTGCCTCGCGCAGGCTTCGTGGAAAATTTGTTGGCTCCGTTTTCCCGCGCCGCGCCAGCGCCATTTTCTCACTCCTGCAAGTTGCTGTGCAAGCGGCACTTGCGGCACCGCGAGAAACTTTTGGGCGTCGCCCCGTTGACAACGTCCGCGCCGCGCCTTTCGCTCACAACCGACGCAATAAAATCCGCCGCCGGCGCCAGGCCACCATTCCCGCCGCGGCATAAACGTCAAGCGCCGGACGATTGTTGGCGTCCACGGCCAGCACCAACCGCTCGCAACCCGCGGCGGTTGCCACCCGCTGCGCATAGCGCACGATCGCCAATCCCAAACCGTGTCCACGCGCCTCGGGCACCACGCCCAGATAAATGACTTCCCACTGAGTGGCGCCCGGATGTTCGGCCAGCAGCAAGCAGCCGACGTCGCGACCCTGTTGGCGCACGAACCACCAACGCTGCGGATTGAACTGCCCCACGCCGCGATAACCGGCCAGCACGTCGTCGACGTTGCGCACAGCGTCGAGTTGCGGGCAATCGAGCGATCCCCGATAGGTGCGCGCCACCAACTGAGCGAGCCGTTGCTCGGCCGCGTCGCTATAGGCGACAAATTCCAGTCCGTCGTCAGGTTCGGCCCGCGGCCTGCCTGGCAACAAGCTGACCAGGTACAGCAGTTCCGTCGCCTGGTGAAAGCCTGCGGCCGATAGCAGCTCGGCTTCGGCCGTTTCGTCCATGTCGAGCAAGGCTTGCAGCAGCACGATATCTTGGCTCGCCAGCTGTTTGCTCGCGGAGAGCAGCAATCCCAAGATGGCGGGGCGCTGGGCGGACTCCGCCAGGCGGGGAATCCGCACGATTGCCGTGCGCCCCGGCTGCACTTGCGCCAACACGGCGGCCAACAGGCGATCGCCGCGGCAAGCCAGCCAGATTTCGGCGGCCTCGGGCGGCGCGTATTCCTCGAGGTAAGGCTGGCGATCCGGGACCGGCAAATGCGCAAACAGCAGTTCCAAGGCCCGGCGACGCTCGTCGGGCAAAGCACGGGCAATCGTCAACGGCGCCAGATCATCGTTCATGGCAAAATCGCGCGGCCAGTCGTCTGGGCGAGCAGCGAGTGAACTTCGCTTCAAAACCATAAGCACTATAATGGTCGTCGCGGGCAAACAGAAAGCTCGGCAGAACCAGGAGGCCAACATGAAACGTGCCAGCGTACCCCTTGCCACCATCGCCTGGGCCGGCTTGCTGTTGGCAACCGCCAACGCGCAGCCGATTCTCAATCGCGTTGAACAAATGCTGCGCAAGCAATTGGGCGCGGCCGATGCCAGCCGACCCGCGGCCGAACCGGGCTACCTGGGCCTGGTGGCCGACGATCGTCCCGACGGCGGCCGCGCGGTGCGCATCGTCGATGTCACGCCCGACGGCCCTGCCGCGCGTGGCGGCCTGAAAGCCAACGACGTGCTGCTCAGCGTGGGGGGCAAGGCCGTTCGCACGATGGACGATCTGGCCAGCGCACTCGAAGGACAAGTGGCCGGCGCTACGCTGAACTTTGTCGTGCGGCGCGGTTCCGCCGAACTCAAGCAAAACGTCACGCTCGGCAAGCGGCCAGACGCATCGCCGTCGGCTAGCGAAGAACTGCCCGGCCCCGCTTCGCCCGACGCTAACGCGGGGCAGGGACCCCGGCTCGGCGTGCGCACGCTTTCGGTCAGCGAAGAGGCGCGCCGCGCCAACAAGCTCGCAGACAGCAAAGGGGCGATGGTCGTTTCCGTTGCCCCCGGCACGCCGGCCGAACTAGCCGGCATTCCGCTGGGCGCCGTGATCACTTCGGTCAACGGCCAACCGGTGGGCTCGCCGCAAGAACTCGCCGCCGCGGTGCGCAAGGCCGGCGCCGGCGACATCCAGCTCACCTATTTCCACCAGGTAGAGCAAATTCAACAAACGGTCTCTCTCGGCGAAACGCCCGCCAAGAACGAGCCGCCCAAGCTCGAACTGAAAGGCCCCCAGGCCCCCCAGCCAGCGGCCGATGAAAACGCTGGACCCGCGCTGGGGACACCGCCCGACCGCATCGGCCAGTTGGAAGCCAAAGTCGCGGAGCTCGAAGCGCGGATCAAGCGGCTCGAAGCCCAGCTCCCGCCCGAGCCCATGCAGTAAGCGCCGCGCGCGCTGCAGTCGCCGCCTACGGCCGTTTCATGGCCAGTTGCACTTCGTAACGTGTAAACGGTTGGTCGGCACGCACCACCCGGGCCGGACGAATGCGCAACTCGCTCAAAGCCTTGCCGTTCCAGCGCACCTGGTAGAGCATCATGCCGGGGTCGGTGCTGGTCTGCGGCTCGAAGCTATAGCGCGTGGTGACCAGCGAGATGATTTTGCGCGGGTCGCCGGTCGTGCCGTGAAAGTCGATCCGCGTCATCCGCTGCGTGCGATCGAAGTAATAAGTCAGCGAGCCGGCCAGGTCGTCTTGTCCGGTGCCGGTGACGAGCGGCACGCGGTAGCCCTGCAAGTCGAGCTCGGCCAGTCCCGAGGTCACGCGTGGCCAGCGGGCGATGACCCAGGCGGGCGTGGCGTCGAATTGCAGCACCTCGGACAGGTCGCGAACGCCGTGCCCCTCGATGCCCGTCGACTTGGGGGTCGAGGCGGCGGCGGCCTCGGCGAAGCGATGCCCGTGAGAGTGCCCTGCCGCGCCGCTACCGGCCTTGCCAGCGGTTTCGCCTGTATCGGTCGTGCCGCCCTGAAAGCGCGCGGTCGCCGACTTCCACAGGTTCGACGATTCGCTCACCAGGTAAGGCATGCCAATCATGCCCGCCATGGCGGAGACAAAAAAAATCTTCTTGAACATCGGCAGTGGCGTCCTTGGAGAGTCGACGAAGACGGAAAGCCGCTCATCTGGCATCGGTCCGCGTCGGGCAACGACTTTCGCGGCGGGCGACGCGCGTGCCAGGGTTTGCGCCGCGCGATCAATCGCGCATTCGGCTGCAATCAACACAGCCGCCACGCCCCTCACCACTGGCGAGTGAGCGACTTTCCCATCAGCAGCACCAGCGCCGTCACCAGTCCAAAGATCAGCGCGCCCCAGAAAAACAGCCGCCCGACGACGCTCTCCTCGGTCCAGGCCGGCGCCGACGTAGCCGGCGCAAACACGGTGGGCGCCGGTTGCGATTCGACCGGATCGGTGGCCAGGATCGCGTCGATCGACTCGGGCGTGGCCCCCAGTAGCGACGCCGCGTATTCCAGGTCGCTGTCGTAGGCCTGGCGTTCGCGCCCCATTTCGATCCGCAGCATGTGCAACATGTGCTCCAGCTTCTCGCGCGAATAGCGGCGGCGGAGCTGTTTGAAGTACAATTGGAACTCGTCGTCGTTGAGCGCCTCGCTGAACGTGGGCCAGCGGCGCACGAGATGATGGGGATTGTGCGCCAGGATTTTGTGCCGGCACAAATCGGCAATCGGCTCGAGTCCCATCTCGTGGGCCTGCACGCCGGCCAGCACCAGCAGCTTGTCGCGCACGAGCGCCTGTCCGCGCATGCGGCTGGCGCGCACCAGGTGCAAGTACATGCCCAGCGTTTGATCGGTTTCGGCCATCGATCGAGTGGGTCCGCAAGTTCGGCGCCGCCGCTCAGGTTTCGCCCGTAATGGTAATCATCGACCACCGGCCGGCAAGTTCATGGCCGCGCGGTCGGGTAGGTTTGATTGACGGCCAGCCTATGACGACGGTTTCCACCGGCGACGACGAGAACGACTGGCGCTGGCTGACCAGCGGCCAGGCCGAACCCTATCTGGCCGAGGTCGCCGGCGCCACCGCGGCCTCGCTGCTGGCCAGTTCGCAACGCTTGCGCCGCGCGCTCAGTAGCGAGCGGGCACGCCTGGTCTTGCAACAGGCGGCCTTGCGGCAGAAGGCGCGCGACAAGTTCCCCGAGCACGCGCGCATGTTCTTCACGCCCCAGGGGCTGGAACAAGCAACCGACGCGGCAATCGCCCTCTACAAGACGAGCCGCTTTGCCACGGGACAACCCGTGTTCGATCTGTGCTGTGGCATTGGCGGCGATCTGCTGGCGCTGGCCCAGCGTGGCCCGGCCACGGGCATCGACCGCGATCCTTCGGCTGTGCTGGTGGCCCAGGCCAATTGCCGCGCGCTCGGGCTGGCCGCGGCCGAGGTGCATGTGGCCGACGTCACGACGGTCGACCTGGCCCAATGCGCGGCCTGGCACCTCGACCCCGACCGCCGGGCCACGGGTCAGCGGACCACGCGTGTCGAGTTGCACGAACCGGGCGCGGGCGCGATCCAGCGCATGCTGGGGTCCAACCCCAACGCGGCGCTCAAGCTGGCGGCCGCGGCTGAATGGCCGGCCGAGTGGACCGAGCAGGCCGAATGGGAGTGGATTGGCCGCGACCGGCAGTGCCGGCAACTCGTGGCCTGGTTCGGCAACCTCGCCGCCCGGCACGGCGCTCGCCGGGCCACGATCGTCGACACGGCAACGTCGCAGCCGCGAACGCTGATTGGCCAGCAAGACCTTCAGGGCGCGGCGCCCGCCGCCAATGCCCTCGACGCCTATCTCTTCGAGCCGCACGCCGCGGTGTTGGCGGCGCAGCTGACTGCTGTGCTTGCCGCCGAGCACAATCTGCGGGCAATCGCCCCAGGCGCCGCATATCTGACTGGGCCACGGCCAATTGCCGACGCCGCGCTGGCAACGTTTCAGATCATCGAGGCGCAGCCCTATCGCTTGGGGCCGCTCAAGGCCCTCTTGCGCTCGCGCGATATCGGCAGGCTGGAAATCAAGAAGCGCGGCGTCGATCACGATCCCGAGCAGGTGCGCCGGCAGTTAGCGCTGCGTGGCGAGCGGTCGGCCACGCTGCTGATCACGCGCATCGGCCAGCGCGTGATGGCGATTCTGGCCGAACGCTGTACTACCGCTTAGCCGGTTGCCGGGCCGGCGCGGGCTTGGCGGCGGCTCTCGGCACGGTCTGCGGAGCAGTGGCGGTCGGTTTGGCGCCGGCCGGCGCTGTGCTCTTGGTCGCGGCCGGTTTGGCTGCCGCCTTCGCGTTGGCGGGTTTGGCCGCCGGCGCGCGGGCCGTCTGCTCGGTTGCCGGCAGCAGTTCTTCGGTAAAGCGCGTGACGTAGTGCATGCTGCTGGCGGCGCCGCTAAACCCGATCACGTGCCGATCCAAGTCAAGCTGTTGCGAAATCACGCGTCCCTTAGCGATGTCGAATTTCACCGATCCTGTCGACAGCCGCTGAATGAGCTGGGCCTCGATCGACGGGTCGTGAATCGGCGTCAGAATCTGCGAGTCGACGGCGATCGTGGCCACGTCGTTCGACACTTTTTCGAGCGTGAACTTTTGCCGCGTGTGAATCTTCTTCGTGCCGCCTTCGGTGAGCGTCACGTCGATGTCGAGCGGCGTGTTCCAGGTTTCGCCCACGGCGACGGGCTCAGCCGGCAGCGGAATCGTCATTTGGGTCGAGGCGGCCACGGGATGCGCCCGCTTCTCTTCGCGCTTGAGAATCTTGCCGTGGGCGTCCATCGTCACCACGGTCAGCGGTTTGCCCACCGCGGCAGCGACTTCTTCGTAACCGGGCGGCACCTTGCTGTCGGTCTGGCTGTTGTAGCGTACTTCCTTGCGCCCCTGGTCTCGGTGCCACATGTCGATGCTCTCGACCATGTGCACGAACTTGACGTTGCCGGCCGGCGTGACGTCTTCGACGCGCCACAGCTTGACCGACTTGCTCTGCGTTTCGGCCTTTTGCGTGCTGCCGTCGATCGTGGTTTGCACCGCAGCGCGATGCACGATCTCGGTCCGCACCACGTCGCCGGCCTTGAACTTGTAAACCAGTTCGTACTTCTTGCCCGCCTCGGCCCCGGGGGTAGCGGCCTCTTGTGGAGGCGCTGACGTGGCCGATTCGCCCGCTGCTTCGCCGGGCTCGGCCGCGGGCGACGCCGGCTCAACCGGCTTTGCCTCGGACGCGGCCGGCTGGTCGCTGGACGGGGGCGTTTCAGTCGCAGGCGACTCGGGCGCGGTGGGCTGGTCGGCGGCGGGCGATTCGGCGGCCGGCGTCGGCAGTTCCGCGGGAATCTCGTCGGCAAAAAGCGCGGGAACCGACAGCAACAGCCAGGCGCACGTCACGGTGCGGCAGAAATTCAACATACTCGCGTCCTTTCGAGTCGTTGTCGATCGTAAGCAGTGTGTCAGAGCGAGGACCGCCGCTGCATGCGGCCACCCCAGCCCAGTTTTTCGCGGAGCGTGCTGTAGTAGCTGTGTCCCGGCAGCGACACGAGTCGGAATCGCGC
>CAZPED010000028.1:0-13168 GCA_964585335.1 uncultured Planctomycetaceae bacterium
CTTCCTGCCCGGCCTCTGCGACGGCCTTCCGATACTCGCGCGCCTTGCGATACCGCTCGTAGCTTTCCCACTGCCGCTCGTACTGGCGAATCTGTTGCTCGTCCCCGTTGAAATGCGCGTGAATCTTTTCCGAGTCGTTGCCCAGCTCGGCAAACGTGGGCTGCATGCTGGCAAAGTCCGAGTGGAACCAGGCCGCCTGGTAGTCCTCGTGGGCGGCGGCAAACGTCAGGTAGGCCACGCCGGCGAGCAGGATGAACATCAGGCCCACGTTGAACCGGTGCCCCAGCCGCCAGCGTCCCACGATCGGCATGGCGCACAGGGCCATTAGCGCCAGCGAAGGAACCACGATGGCGCCCAAGAGTTCGCCCTGTTCGCCCCAGCCGTCGAACAGCTTGAGGAACTGGAACAAGAACAGGAAGTACCATTCGGGCCGCGCGGCCGAGTACTGGTTCGATGGGTCGGCCGGCGCGCCCAACTCGGCGCCCAGGTGCAGCGAATGTGCGGGGTCGTGCTCGGCCAAAAACCACTGCATCGGATGCACGACCAGCAGCAACACCACGGCCAGCACGGCCAGGCAAGCCACGGCGTCTTTCAGCACCTGATCGGGCCAGAACATGCAGTCGGCCTGCCGCACCGGCTCCTTGTAGCAAATGCCGTGGCGGCGAAACATGGCCACGTGCAGCACCAGAAACGCGATCAACAGGCCGGGAAGCACGCCCGCGTGCAGCGCGAAGAACCGCGTCAGCGTGAGGTGACCGTAGTCGTCGCCGCCGACGACCAGTTGCTGCAAATGCGGGCCGACGAGCGGCACGATGCCAATCAGGTTGGTCGCCACGCGCGTGGCCCAGTAGCCTTTCTGGTCCCAGGGCAGCAGGTAGCCGGTGAGCGACAGCCCCAGCACGATCTGCATCAGGATCAGGCCGAGCCAGAAGTTCACTTCGCGCGGGGCGCGGTACGCGCCGTCGATCACCACTTGCATCAGGTGCAGGGCCATCAGCACCACCATGGCCTGCGCCGTGAAGTGATGGATGCCGCGCAGCAGCCAGCCGCCTTGCATCTGGTATTGAATGTAGAACACACTCTCCCAGGCCGTCTGGGTGCTGGGGCTATAACACATCCACAGGAACGTGCCGGTGATCAATTGCGTGGCGAACGCGAACACCAGCGTGCTGCCCCACACGTAACGCCACCGCGCGCCCCCCGGAATGCGCTCGTACAGCGCTTCGTGCGCAAAGTCGCGAAATCCCGTCCGATCGTCGAGCCAGTGGAGCAGCGCTTTCATTGCTTGACTACTTTTTCGGCCTTGCCGGTGTAAAAGTTCTCGAACTTGACCAGGACTTCCTGCCGGTCGACCTCACACTCCAGCGAGTCCATCGCCCGCGGGCTCGGACTCGGCGCGATGATCGCCCCGTCGACCGCGAACGAACTGTTGTGGCAGGGACATTTGAACGTGTTGCTCGGGCCGTCGTAGGCCACGAAGCAGCCGGCGTGCGGGCACGTGGCCGTCAGGCACTCGGGCGCGGCCTGGCCGGGCTGCCGCCGCAAGTAAACGGCGCCAACCGGCTCGATCGATTGCGTCCAAGCGTCCACACGTTCGGCAATTACCGGAAACGCCCGCGGCACGCCGTCGTCGGGCACCGCGTCGAGCGAGGCCACGCGGAGAAACTTGCCGCCCCCGGCTTTGCGCCGCAAGGGGTCGAGAAACACGACCAGGCCGCTGGCCAGCGGCACCAGCCCGACGAAGCCGCCAATGACGACCGCGGCGGCTTGCGAGAAGAACCCGCGTCGCTCGGTTGCCGAGTGCCGGGGCGCGGGCGAAGGCTGCGAAGGTGAATGTTCAGCCATGCGACACAACCTCGAAAGAAGTTAGGGGTGCATGATCGGTTGCAGGCGCGGCGCCGCGGGTGGGTGCATCCTTGCCGGCAGTGCCACGGGAGTTCAAAGGCAGGCGATTCAGGGTGGGCGCGAGCGGCCGATCACCGGGGCGTGAACGACCAGGACTGGCCAAGCACGCTTGACCGGTTACCTGGCGCGATTATCGCATCGCTTTGCGCACGTAGTCAAGCACCAGGCTTTGCGCCTCGGGCCAGGGCGCGCTGACGAACGCTCCGGCCGCGGCCTTGTGCCCGCCGCCGCCAAAATGGCGGGCCAGTTCGTTGCAATCGATCGTCGGCGTGCGACTGCGAAAGCTGAGCTTGAAGCCGCCCGAGGCTTGCTCGACCAGAATGACGGCCACTTGTGTGCCAGCCACGCCCAGTGTGGCATTGATCACGTCCTCGGTGTCCGACGCCAGCGCCCCGGTGGCTTTGAAATCTTCGGCCAGAGCCGCGGTGTGCGCAAGTCGCCCGTCGAGCTCCGTCACGGTGCGCGCCAGAATTCGCCCGCGCAATTGCAGCCGGGCCAGCGTTTCCTGCTCGTACAGCTGATTGTAGATCTCGGCCGGCGACGCGCCCCCTTCGATCAACTCGGCCGCCGAACGCAGCGTGACGGCCGAGGTGGAGCCGAAACGAAACCAACCCGTGTCGGTGGCAATGGCGGCAAATAGCGGGCGTGCGATTTCGGGCGTCAGCCGCACACCCAGGTGGCGCGCCGTCTCCAGCACCAGCCGCCCCGTGGCTTCGGCCTGCGGATTCTTGAACAGCTCGGCACCCAGGTCGTCCTCGCCCACGTGATGATCGAGCACGGCCTTATGGGCCTTGGTCGAGCGGACGATCTCGGACATGGTTCCCAGCTGGGCCCAGGCGCTGGTATCGAGCACCAGCAGCACTTCAATGCCGTCCAACTCGTGCGGGTGGATATCGACGCCCAGCGCCTTGAGCTTGCGCTCGGGGTCGATGAATTGCAGGTTGGGGGGCGTGGTCTGCGCGTTGACGATCAGCACCTCTTTGTCCATGGCCTCGAGCACGCCGGCCATGCCCAGTTCGCTGCCCAGCGCGTCGCAGTCGGGGCGAATGTGGCTGGTCAGCAAAAAGCGGTCGTGCGAGGTGAGCAGCTCGGTCAGGCGCGGCCAGTTAATCGACATGTTTCGTGTTCGCTTGTAGTGGTGAGGGCAAAATGAGTTTTCTTGGCCGGCATGGACCGCTCCGCATGCGGCAGCCGAACTGGCCGATCGTTAGTGGGCCAGTTTATCGGCCAACTCGTATTTCTGGAATGCGTCGCGCGTGGCGGCCACGTCGGCTGCGAGTTGCCGCTTGAGGTCGTCGACGCTCGAAAATCGCTGCTCGGCGCGGAGCGGCTGCAAAAAATCGACTTCGAGCACCGAGCCGTACAGGGGGCCGTTCTCCCAGCCCACCAGGTGAACTTCCACCTTCAGCGCGTGCTCGCCAAACGTCGGATTCGTGCCGATGTTGATTGCCGCGGGCCAGCGCCGCTGGTCGGCCACGGCCCGCCCGGCATAAACGCCCGGCTTGGGCAGCAGCGTATCGATGCCGTCGAGATTCGCGGTGCCAAAGCCCAGCTTGGCCCCACGACCCGCGCCGTGTACGACCAGCCCGCGAATGCGGTAGGGCTCGGTGAGCAGCTGGCGGGCCTCGCCCACGCGGCCTTCGCCCAGCAGCTGGCGGATGCGCGAGCTGGAGACGTACTGACCATCGACGACCAGCGGCTCGACCACGTCGAGCGTCATGCCAGCCGCGGCGGTCAGCTCGCGCAGCAGCGCCACGTTGCCGCGCCGCCGATGGCCAAAGTAAAAGTTCGGCCCCTCGACCATGCCCCGCGCGCCGAGTTGCTCACAGACGATCCGCTGGAAGAACTCCTCGGGCTCAAGCTGCAAGAGCGCTTCGTCGGTCGGATAGGCGATCATTACATCGACGCCCAGCCGGTCGAGCAGCTCGGCTTTGCGGTCGGTCCAGGTCAGCGGTGGGGGGGCTTCGGCCGGGCGCAACAAGCGGACCGGATGCGGATCGAACGTGAATACCACCGCGGGGCCGCGCACGTCGCGCGCCCGCTCGATCACGCGATCGACGATGCGGGCATGGCCCAAGTGCACGCCGTCGAAGTTGCCGATCGTTACGGCGCCTCCGCGCAGTTGCTCGGGCAGGTTGGTAACTTGACGCAGCAGTTTCACGCCTGGCCCGCGCGGCCTGAGCCGCAGTTTTGTGAGGAGATTGTGAGCAAGCGAGAATTATTGGCCCCCATGGCCGCGCCGGTCAACCGCCGTAAAGCAGCCAGATCCGGGCGCGGGGCGGCGGCTCGCGGAATTGGCAGGGGATATGCTATTCTTGCGTAAGATTGGCTATCGCGTTTGTCGGCTGTAGGGATTCCATGGAAGAAAAGCAGTTTTACCTCTCGCCCGAGCTCGCCTATCGCCTGGCGGCGATCGATATCGGCACGAACAGCATCCGGCTGATCGTGGCCGAGCCCATGCGTGGGGGGAACTACCGCATCCTGGACGAAGAGAAGGAATCGACCCGGTTGGGCGAGCGTTTGGCCCGCACCGGGCGGCTCGACCCGCAAGCCATCGAAAAGTCGCTGGGCGCCCTGCGGCGCATGAAGCAGATTGCCGAGGGCTTTCAGATCTCGGAGTTGAAAACGATTGCCACCTGCGCCGTCCGCGAGGCGGCCAACGGCGAGCAGTTCGTTCGCCGTGCGCACGACGAGCTGGGCATCGACATCGAGGTGATCGGCGCCGAGCAGGAAGCCCGGCTGGCGTTCGCCAGCGTGCAACGCGCGTTCGACCTGACCAACCAGCACGTGGCGGTCGTCGACATCGGCGGCGGCAGCACCGAAATCGTGCTGGCCTTCGGCAACCTGATCGAAGCCGTGTACACCACGCAGCTGGGCGCGGTGCGTTTAAGCGAGACGAACCCCGACACATCGTCGAACGAAGGTATTGCCGACCTGGTCGACGGCATCGACCGTCACTTGCGCAAGCATGCCAAGAATCCGGTGTTCGTGCCGCACATTTTGTTTGGCTCCGGCGGCACGTTCACCAGCCTGGCCGCCATGGTCATGGCCGCCAAGGGACAAGACGCCATGCCGGTGCGCGGCTACCAGGTGAGCCGCGCCGAAGTGCGGCATCTGCTCGACCGGCTCCGCAAAATGCCGGTCAAGGAGCGGGCCAGCGTGCCGGGGCTCAGCCCCGACCGCGCCGACATCATCGTCGCCGGCCTGGCGATCATCGACCGCGTGATGGATCGTTTTGAAGTCAACACCGTGCAAGTGCATAACCGCGGCGTGCGCGACGGCCTGCTGCTGACGATGATCGATCGCTCGCTCGGTTCGAGCGCGACGGCCGACAAGCCGCCCGACCGCGACGCCGCCATCGAGCGACTGGCTGCCAGTTGCGGGTGCGAGATGGCCCACAGCCGCCACGTGGCCAAATTGGCCGGTTCGATTTTCGCCCAGCTGGCGACGATTTACGATCTCAATCCGCTCGACCGGCCGCTGCTCGAGGCAGCCGCCAAGCTGCAAGACGTCGGCTACCTGATCAACTACGATCAGCACCACAAGCACAGCTACCATTTGATTCTGCACAGCCGGCTCGACGGCTATCAGCCCAACGAGCTGGAGCTGATTGCCAACGTGGCCCGATATCATCGCGGCGCCGATCCAAAGCGCAAGCACACGAACTTCCGGCAGTTGACGGCGCGCGACCAGGACCGCGTGCGACAAATGGCGGCCATCCTGCGCGTGGCCGGCGGACTCGACCGCAGCAACACTCAGCAGGTGACCGACGTGACCGTCAGCGCCGGCAAGAAGGACGAGATCCTGCTGAAGCTCACGGCCAGGCAGTTTCCCGAGGTCGACATCTGGGGCGCGCGCAAACGCAGCAAGCTCTTCGAGAAGACCTTCGGTGCGACGCTGGCCATCGAGTGGGACCCGGCCAGCCAGGCGCAGCCGGGGCCGGCTCGCCCGCAGGGCAATGGCAAGCCGTCGGAAAAGGCCGTTCCATCGGCGCAACCGCGCTAGGTCGGCCGGCGTCGATCGGTGGAATTTTTCTGGCCAGTACAGGCCGCCCGGCCAGGCGCGCATCCCGTCCGGCTCGCGGGTGAGCTATGCTTCTGACGCGAATTGTAAAGGCGGCATTCGAGCCAGGAACGCAGGAATGACACCGAGTTTAAGCACCGAGATCTTGCCCGAAAGTCTGCCCGCCCGGGGCACGTTGTATTTGAATCCTCCGTTGGATCACACGCTCGAGAAACTGCGGGCCACGCTCCGCGCCGCGGGTCTCGAATGGAGCGAACCGGCCGAGCACGTGATCGCCCTCGACGTGGCCACGGCCCGCCAAGGATTGCTCGACGCTCCGCTGCACGACCAGCTGTCGCAGCGAGAATTGGCGGGCACCAAGTGCGTGGTGCTCGAAGAAGACCGCTCTTTGGCCATCGCCGACCTGGGACGCACGCAGCCGTTCGACTCGCTGTTGGCCCGGCTGCAAGCCCAGTGGCTGGTCGAGCTGCTGCGCGACCGGCTGCTGATCACGTACTTCCAGCCGATCGTGCGCTGCGCAGAGCCGGACGAGGTCTTTGCCTACGAGTGCCTGTTGCGCGGCATGACGATCGACGGCCAATTGATACACGCGGGCCCGCTGTACGCGGCGGCTCGCGCCAGCGACATGCTCTATCAGCTCGACCGGCAGTCACGCTGGCAGCACGTGCACGCGGTGGCCAATCGCGGCATCACGCGCACGGCGTTCATCAATTTCAACCCCACGGCCATCTACGATCCGGCGCACTGCTTGAAGTCGACCGTCGAGGCCGTACACGCGACCGGCATCGCGCCCGAGCGTTTCGTGTTCGAAGTCGTCGAAAGCGAGGAGACCCGGAACGTCGAGCGATTGGCGCGGATTTTCGACTATTTGCGTGGCGCTGGCTTTCGCGTGGCGCTCGACGATTTCGGCGCCGGCTACAACTCGGTCAACTTGCTGAACCGCGCGCGGCCCGACTTCGTCAAGCTCGACATGCACCTGGTGCGCGGCATCAACCGCGACTGGTACAAGGGACAAATCACGGCCAAGATTCTTGACACCGCTCGCGACATGGGCGTGGCCACGATCGTCGAGGGGATCGAAACCGTGGAGGAGTTCGACTGGGCTCGCCAGCACGGCGCCGACTACGCCCAGGGCTTTTTGTTTGGCTATCCCGCGCCGCAGCCACAGCAGCCATTGCCGCTGCCCGCAGCGGTCGAAGAGTAGCCCGCGTCAAGAACCGTACCGGCGAGCGAGTGCCGCCGGCGGTTACTGGCTGAATACACTGAGCGATTGCCACGCTTCGGGCAGGAACCGCACCAGGTCGCTGGCGATCATGCTCACCTCGCCCAGTTCGGCGGCGGCCAGGTCGCCGGCCAGGCCGTGTACGTACGCGCCGAGTTGTGCCGCTTCAAACGCTCCCAGCCCTTGGCCCAACAGCGCCGCGATCACTCCCGTCAGCACGTCGCCCGTGCCCCCCGTGGCCATGCCGGGGTTGCCCGTCGTGTTCAATGCCACGCGACTGCCGTCGGTAATCACCGTGCGGTGACCCTTTAACAGCACGACGGCCCCGGTGCGTTTGGCAAACTGTTTTGCCAACGATTCACGCTCGGCCGTGGCAAACCGCTCGACTCCCAGCAGCCGGCTGAATTCGCCGGGGTGCGGCGTCAACACTCGCGGTCCGCCGGCGGACTTCAGCAGTTCGGGCTCTTTGGCCAATGCGAAGAGGGCGTCGGCGTCGCAGACCATGGGCCGCGCGACGCGTTGATACAGCCAGCCAACCAGTTGCTTTAATTCCTCGGAGCGCCCCAACCCTGGGCCGCAGGCCACGACGGTCGCTTCCTCGACGAGCGGTTCGAGCACCTTGATCGCGCTGGAGGCGATCCGCCCTTCGCCATCGCACGGCAGCGGCAGCGTCATCGCGCTGGGCTCGAAGCTGGCGACGGTCGCCTGGCAGGCCGCGGCCGTGGCCAGTTTAACCAGCCCGGCACCGCTGCGCAGTGCCGCCATGCCCGACAGCGCCACCGCGCCGGCCATGCCCTGCGAACCACCAACGATGAGCAGCCGGCCGTAGTCCCCCTTGTTGCTGTCCGCTTGGCGCGGCGCCAGTCGGGGCAGGGGGGGCGAAACGTCTTGGCTGGGGCTCATGCATCCGTCTCCAGGGTTCCGCGGAGTTATTGACCGCGCCGCGCCGCCGCGGCCCGCGAGGCAATCAACCCGGCCACGTAGCCGCCTTTGAATCCCGCATCGATGTTCACGACCGTTACGTTCGCCGCACAGCTATTGAGCATCGACAGCAGCGCGGCAATTCCGCCCAGGTTTGCGCCGTAACCCACGCTGGTTGGCACTGCGATAACCGGGCAAGCCACGTGCCCGCCCACCACGCTCGGCAATGCGCCTTCCATGCCGGCAATCACCACCACGGCGTCCGCATCGGCCAGTTCGCCGAGGCGCTGCGGCAAGCGGTGCGGGCCGGCGACGCCGACATCGAAGACCATCGTCACGTCCACACCCATCCAGGCCAGCGTTTCGCGAGCTTCTTCGGCGACTGGCAAATCGCTGGTGCCGGCGGTCACCACCGACACTCGCCCGCCGTCGCCCGCAGCGCGCGACGGGCTGTGCGGCGACGGGATGCGGATCGTCCGCGCCACGGTGTTGTAGTGGCCGGTGGGAAATAGCGGGCAGAGCACTTCGGCCTGCTCGGCCGAGACCCTGGTCGAGAATACTTCGACCCCCGCGGCCAGCAGGCGGTGAAAGATTTTTTCCAGCGTGGCCACGGTTTTGCCCTGGGCGTAGACGACCTCCGGATAGCCGCAGCGGCGCTGGCGATCGAGGTCCAGTTGGGCCTCGGCCAGGTCGGCGACCCCCGGCTGCACGGCCTGGGCCAGAAATTCGTCGAGCACCAGCCGGCCGTCGAGCAATTGCCGGGCGAGTTGTTCCAAGTGCTGAGCATTCATCTTTTTAATACTAACCCCAAAAAAGCCGGCGGGCGACGCCCCCTTTCGACGGCCCGAAAACGTTTTGAGTCTCAGGACTTCGGGGTTCAGCCTTGCCATAATCGTCGGCCAATGTTAGCAATTGGGCAGCCAAAATCGCTCCAATTGCCCCACTTGCCGAAGTTTTCCATGAGCCGCTACGCCGCCCGTCGCGACAAACTACGCCGCAGCTTTCGAGCCGCAGGCATTGACGCTCTGCTAGTCACGAACTTCACGAACGTCACTTACCTGACCGGATTCACCGGCGACGACAGCTACCTGCTGCTCTTGGGCAAAGAGGAAGTCGTCGTCAGCGACCCACGCTACACTACCCAGCTCGAACAAGAGTGCCCGGGCCTGGAATCGTCGATTCGGCCGCCGGGCGTGGGCATGGTCGAAACCTTGGCTCGGCTCGTCAAGCAGGGCCGCGTCAGCAAATTGGGCATCGAAGGCAGTTCGATGACCGTAGCCTTGCGCGATCAGATCGCTTCTGCCACGGGCGCGACCGAGATCGTCAGCACGGACAACCTCGTCGAGAACCTGCGAATCATCAAGGACAAAGACGAGATCGCCGAGATCCGCCGGGCTATCTGGTTTGCCGAGCGGGCTTTCGGCGTGCTGCGAGCGTCGCTTCGCCCCGAGCGCACTGAAAAAGAAGTGGCCGACGAGCTGGAGAACCAGATTCGTCTCTACGGGGGCAAATGCTGCAGCTTCCCGCCGATCGTGGCCGTGGGCGCTCGCGCGGCGCTGCCGCACGCGCGGCCGACCGATCAGAAAATCGGCGCCGACGACTTCGTGCTGGTCGATTGGGGGGCCGATGGCGGGCTCTACAAGAGCGACTTGACGCGGGTATTAGTGACCGGTAAAATCTCGCCGAAACTCGAACGGATATATAGAGTTGTGTTGTCTGCCCAGGAGCAGGCGATCGCCGCGATCCGGCCCGGAATGACCTGCAACGAGGTCGATCAGGTGGCCCGCAGCGTGATTGCCAAAGCCGGCTTCGGGCGGAACTTTGGGCACGGCCTGGGACACGGCATCGGCCTGGAGATTCACGAGGCGCCGCGACTTGCCGCTGGCCAGCAGTTGAAGCTGGAACCCGGCATGGTCGTCACGGTCGAACCGGGTATCTATCTACCGGGTTGGGGCGGCGTGCGCATCGAAGACGACGTGCTGGTCACCAAGACCGGCTACGAAGTCCTGACGACGCTCGACAAGCAATGGGAAAGCGCCATCGTGCACTAGCCTTGCCGGCTAGCGCGAACACACGGGGCGCAAGGGCTCGAAAATTGAACGACTGGGGAGATTCACTGATGGCCGGTTCCGGCTCGAGTCAGGGCGATATTTTCGACGTCAAGCGGATCCGCCGTTTGGTCGAATTGATGAACGAGCACGAGTTGGCCGAAATCGATCTGCGCCAGGCCGATCAGCGGATTCGCCTGCGAAAAGGGGGCGAGCCGGTGATTACCGTGGGCCCCACGCGTCCGGCCCTCGAAGCGGCCCCCGCCGGCCAGGCCCCGCTGGTTGCCAATGCCGGCGCCGCGGCCAAGGCCGACGAAGACCTGGTGCTGATCAAAAGCCCGATGATCGGCACCTTCTACAGCTCGCCCAGCCCCGAGGCGCCGCCGTTCGTCAAGGTGGGCGACCACATTGGCCCGACCTCGACCGTGTGCATTATCGAGGCGATGAAGGTCTTCAACGAGATTCCATCCGAGGTGTCGGGCCTGGTCGTGGCCGTGCTGGCCGAAACGGGCGAGCCGGTCGAGTTTGGCCAGCCGCTCTTCAAGATCGACCCGCACAAGTAGCCAGCCCCGCAGTCGGCCAGCCGCACGGGCAACCGTCGGCGCCGCGCCGGCTCCTCGCCTTCTTTACGGTGGTTTGATGTACAAGAGAATCCTGGTAGCCAACCGCGGCGAGATTGCGCTGCGCATCATCCGCGCGTGCCGGGAGCTGGGCATCGAAACGGTGGCCATCTTCAGCGAAGCCGATCGCGGCGCAGCTTACCTGGAACTGGCTGACGAGGCGTTTTGCGTCGGCCCGGCCAAGGGTGGCGAGAGCTACCGCAAGATCGACCGCGTGATTAGCGCAGCCGAAATCGGCAACGTGCAGGCGATTCATCCCGGCTACGGCTTTCTGTCGGAGAATGCGCACTTCAACGAAGTGTGCCGCAGCTGCAAGATCGATTTCATCGGTCCCACGCCCGAGGCCATGGCTCGCCTGGGCGACAAGAACACGGCCCGCAAGCTGGCCCGCGAGGCCAAGGTGCCCGTGGTGCCTGGCAGCGCCGGCCTGATCAACGACGAAAGCGAAGCGTTGCGGATCGCCCACGAAATCGGCTTTCCGGTGCTGGTCAAGGCGTCGGCCGGCGGCGGCGGCCGCGGCATGCGCGTCGCCCTGAACGACCTGGCGCTGAAGTCGGCCGTGCAGCAGGCCGCCACCGAGGCCGAGGCCGCCTTTGGCGACGGCAGCATCTATCTGGAAAAGTACATCGAGCACCCCCGCCACGTCGAAGTGCAGATTCTGGCCGATCACCACGGCAACGTCGTGCACCTCTGGGAACGCGATTGCTCCACGCAGCGCCGCCACCAGAAGCTGATCGAAGAGAGCCCCTCGTCGTCGCTGACGCACGAAACCCGCGTGGCGATGTGCGAAGCGGCCGTGCGCCTGGTCAAAGCCGCCGGCTACACCAACGCCGGCACCGTCGAGTTCATCGTCGACGGCCAGGGCAACTTCTACTTCATCGAAGTCAATGCCCGCATTCAGGTCGAACACCCGGTGACCGAAATGGTCACGGGCATCGATCTGATCAAGTCGCAGATTCGCGTGGCCTCTGGCGAACCGCTCCCCTTCGTGCAGTCTGACATCGTGGCCCGCGGCGCTTGCATCGAGTGCCGCATCAACGCCGAAGACCCGCAGAAGAACTTTCAGCCGTCCCCGGGCAAGATCGAGCGGATTTACGTGCCGGGCGGATATGGCGTGCGGTTCGATTCGCACGTGTATCCGGGCTACGTCGTATCGCCGCACTACGATTCGATGATCGGCAAGCTGATCGTGCACCAGCCGACCCGGCGCGAGGCGATCGACTGCATGGTGCGCGCGCTCGACGAGTTGCGGATCGAGGGAATCAAGACCACCGTGCCGCTGCACCGCGAGATTTTGCGGCACGCGGCATTTGCCGAAGGGCGCATCGATACCACGTTCATCGAGCGCAGCGGCATTCTGAATCAGTAGGAACCGACCGCCCCAGGCAGGCAACGCCGCGGGGGCTTCGAGCGCTCACCCAGGGAAAGGGAACTTTCGGGGCGCTGGAACATCCGCGCCCGAAGCGGACCGACACACCGAGTTTGACTAGTGGAGTTGTTGTGATGACTTTGTCCCGCCCCCCCAAGACCGAAACCAAGATTCGCCGCGTGGCGATTCTGTTTGCCGGCGGCCCCGCGCCCGCGGCCAACGCCGTGATTTCGACCGCGGCCAACTCGTGCGTGCGCAACGACCTGGAAGTGATCGGCATCATGAACGGCTACTCGCGGCTGGTCGACTATTCGCCCGAGCGGCCGCTGCAAGCCGGGCGCGATTACATCATGCTCGACCAGCAGGCCCTGCGGCGCACCCGCAACTCGCAGGGCATTCTGATCGGCACGGCCCGCACGAACCCTGGCCGGCACGTCTCGCATCCCTCGCACCTGAACGACCCCGAGCGCGTGGCTCCGTTGCGCACGGTGTACCAGGCGCTGCGCTCGCTGAACGTCGACGCCCTGGTGTCGATCGGCGGCGACGACACCCTCAAGACGGCCAATAAGCTGAAGCTCTACCAGGACCGGCTTCCCGAGGGGCAGACGCGCATTCCCGTCGTGCACCTGCCCAAGACGATCGACAACGACTACTCGGGCATCGACTTCACGTTCGGCTATTTCACGGCCGTCGACACGCTGGCCAACGAGATTCGCAATCTGCTGGCCGACTCCGAAGCCGGCCGCACCTACTACCTGGCCGAAACCATGGGCCGCAGCGCCGGCTGGCTCGCCTATGGTGCCGCCATGGCCGGCGAAGCCAGCCTGGTCATCAGCGTCGAGGACCTGACGGGCAAGTATCGCGATACCGAGGAGAACGTCGATCCCACGACCGGCGAAAAAAGCACCCGGGCCGTCATGAACGTCGAGGAAGTGGTCAAACGCATCGTGGCGACGATGCGCGTACGCGAGGAGGCCGAAGGCAAGGAGTTTGGCGTCATCGTCATGGCCGAAGGCCTGGCCGAGTACCTGCCCATGACCTACCTGCACGGCGTCTCTCG
>CAZPED010000029.1:0-13112 GCA_964585335.1 uncultured Planctomycetaceae bacterium
CGATGCCGTGCCAGGCGGTTTGCTGGGCGCCCATCAACTCGGCGGCAGTGGCAATCGCCAGGTCGACCGGAATGGCGAAGCCGATGCCCTGGGCTCCGGCCCGTACGGCCACGTTAATGCCAATCATTTCGCCGTCGATGTTCAGCAGCGGCCCGCCCGAGTTGCCCGGATTGATGCTGGCGTCGGTTTGAATCAGGTCGCGATAGTTTTGCGAATCGCTCACCTGCACGCTGCGGTGCAGGGCGCTGATGATGCCGCAGGTGACGGTGTGCTCGTAGCCGTAGGCATTGCCGACGGCCACCACCGGCTCGCCGGGCATTAGGTCGCTGGAGGTGCCGATGTTGATGACCGGCAGCTTCTTGGCGGTATTGATTTTGATGATGGCCAGATCGGTTTTGTTGTCGTGGGCGATGCGCGTGGCCACGTATTCCTGCCGATCGGCCAACGTGACTTCGATTTTCTTCACGCCGTCGACTACGTGATGATTGGTGAGGATGTAGCCCCGTTCGTCGATCACCACGCCGGTGCCCATGCCGTTGACGTTTTGCGTTTCGCCGCGCTTGTAGCCCTCTTCGTAGGGGCCCAGGGTCTTTTGCCCGTGGATGTTGACGATCGCCGGCCGCGCGGCCTGCACCAGCCGCACGGTGGCGGTCTTGCGCCGCTCCGAGGCCTGAACGCCTGGAGCCCACGGCCAAACGAGTGCCGCAGCCACTGCCGCGTAGCACAAACCCTTGGTCAAGCCAATCGGAGCGCAGAATCGGTGGGGCATAGCGGGGAATGAGCGGGGTTGGACGGCCCCTGGCGGCCAAGCGCCGGGCACCGTAAGGTCTGCCGCTGGTGGATAGGAACCGTCACACGCAGAGTTGCAAGCGGCACGAAAGCTAAATCGGCCCGCCGCCGCAAAGGCATAAAGTGCAGCTGGTTCAGCCGGAATAAACGTCCTAGCTTCACGCGGCGGCCGGCCACGAATGCACGCACGTTTGCCCACAACCGCCAAGTGCGCCTAACCGGCAAGATCGCTGGACGAACGTCGCTAGCACGCCGCCGCCAGCACGCCTTACGGCTTGCCGCCCGGAGCATCCGGTGAATCGGGCGACGTGGCCGCTGCCTGGCGAAAGACCAGCATCAGGCCTTGCAGCAGCAGAAAGAACACAAAGGCGCCCAGTAGCAGATAGGGCCAGAACTTCGTGTACGGCACGCCGGCCTGCTCGCCAATGGCCACGACGCCCAAGAGCAGCATGCCCAGCACGAGCAGCCCGCAGCCCAGCGACGCCATCGTCCCCTTGAACGTGCCTTGCTCGGTGTACTCTTCGAAGTGCAGATCGATCGTCCGCCCCCGGGCCAGGCTGCGGTCGATCGTTTCGGCCAGCTCGACGCTGCGCGCGGCGTCGACCCAATCGGGCGAGGTCGCGCGGCCGGCTATGGCCGCGGCCAGTGCCTCGAGCGCCGCCACCGCGTCGTTCCAGGGCTGCGCGGCCAGCGACCGGGTCTGGCCGGAGGCGCTAATTTCGACCGTCGCCCCTTGAGCCGCAGCGGCGGGCAATACAACCACGGCCTTGCCGCGCTCTCCCAGCAACGACAGCCGGGCGCCGCCATCGAGATCTCCCGGCGCGACCGACCACCGCGCCACGATGCCTTGCGGGCCCGAGAGCTGCACGCCCAGGCTGGCATAAGCCGCCTCGCCGGCGCCGCCGGCCATCGCCCCCAGGCGGGTCAGGTCGCCAGCCACGGCGCGCAGCACGTCGACGTCGCGGGCAAAATGCCGCACCACGCGCTGTTTCGTGGGAACGGCAATCCCCCGTTCGAGCACCACCTGTTGCACACGGCCAATCGCGCTACCGTCGGCTTGGCTTACCAGCTCGGCCAGCGTTTGGACTGCCGGATGCAGTCGCTCGGGCAAATACGGCACCAGCGGGCTGCCAGTTTCGCGCTGGATCATGTCCAGCTCGTAGTACACCAGCATCGAGTCGACGACCGGATGCGAAACCAACAGGGGCACTTCGGCTTGAATCAGCTTGCGCAGCTGGTCGGCTCGGCGGTCTTCCTGCTCGGCGCGGGCCACGATCACGGCGTCGATCTGCTGCCCGTCGAGCAGCGACTCCCAGACGTCATACGCCTGCACGCGACGCAACAAGTTCCAGGCCGAGTCCGCGGCCGCGCCGTCGGGAAACTCGACCTCGCAGTATCCCACGAGCTCGAAGCTTTGGCTCGCGGCCAGCGCGGCCACCAGGCCGGGGGTCTGGGCGTCGGCGCCCAGCAGGGCAACACGGATCGGAGCGGCGGCAGGTTCCATCGGTCTAGTATAGCGATCAATCGTGGCCTGCGGCAGCGTGGCTTGGTGCTACGCGTGCTCGCGAGGCATGACGACCTTGGTCAGCGCTTCGACGAGGAAGAAATCGCCCCACATCACCGACTCGTCGACGCCCAGATTCTTGGCCGTGTGATACACGCCGTGCTTCAGAATGCCTTCCCAGCCGGGCGTTTCGCTGGCCAGGTAGTGCGGATCGACCAGGGCATCGAGCATGGCCAGCGCCGTCTGCCGATAGGCAACGGCGCGGTCGACCGAGCGTGTCTGCCGTTCGAGGTCGAGCAGGCCGCTGGCCGCGATCGCGGCGGCCGAGGCGTCTTTCTGCGGGCCCCAGGGGAGCGGAGCGCCCAGGTCGGCGGCAAAATCCCAATAGGGCACGTGATCTTTGGGCAAATGCGTCAGCCAGAAATCGGCGTTTCGCTCGGCCACGTCCAGGAATTCGATCTCACCCGTTAGCCCGTAGACCTGGCTATAGCCATACATCGACCAGGCCAGGCCCCGCGCCCAGTTGCTGTCGGCCCTCAGGCCCTGGTGGGTCGATTGTCCGAGAAACGCGCCGGTGCCGGTATCGAACAATCCTTCGTGAGCCGTCGAGCCGTCGGGGCGCACCAGGCGGTCGCGCGTCGTGCGGCAATGGGCCGTGGCCACGTCGCGCAACTGGCCATCGCAGGCTTCCCGCGCGGCGTAAAAAATCAGCGGCACGTTCATCATAATGTCGATGAACAGCGACTGCGGCCCGATGAATGACGCCAGGTACTGCCCGCGCGGCTGAAACCGCAAGGCCAGCGTGCGCCCGGCTTGAATGAGCACCTCGTGCAAGTGGGGCTCGTGCGTCAGCTCGTACCAGGGCCGATAGGTGTTGAGAAAAATGAAGCCCAGGTCGTGCACGTTACGGTCGTGCTGGCGATGTTCGAGCAGCCGGCTGTAGTGTTCGGCCTTGGCCCGCCAGGCCGGGTCGCCCGTGCGTTTGAAGAACTGCCACATCATGCCGGCAAAGAAGCCACCGGTCCAATCGGTCCAGAGCTCGCCGGCGTGCTGCCAGCGTCCGCCAGCCGTGTAGATCGGAAAGTAATCGGGCGTGCGCTGGCACGTGGCCTCGACCTGGCGCTCGGCAAACTTCAAGGCTTCAGCGTAGCGGACAAGGTGCGAGTCGGTCATGGCGTCGGGTCGGGAATCGATCGGGGAACAGATGGCTGCGGTCCATCGTATCGCTCGGCGGCCAACCGGCCTAGTGGCCGGGCGCGTTTGCCGACGACGGTCTGGCTGCCGGCTCAGCGTCGGCCGACCACCAGCGACCAGCGCAGTATGCTGGGATAGCGCCGCCCCTGCCTCTCGATCTCCGAATCGCCATGTCGCAAACTGCCAAGTACGAACCGCTGGTGCACGTCGTACTGCACCATCCCGAGATTCCGCACAACACGGGGAGCGTGGGGCGAACCTGCGTGGCCGTGGGGTCCAAGCTCTGGCTGGTGCGCCCCTTGGGCTTCCGGTTGGACGACTACTATCTGCGCCGGGCGGGTCTCGACTACTGGGAACATCTCGAGTGGGAGGTCGTCGACGACTGGGAGGCCCTGACCGCGCGACTGCCCGTCGACCGCATGTGGTTTTTCACCAAGACGGCCACGGGCACTTACACCGATGTTCGCTACAGCCGGGGCGACGTGCTCGTCTTTGGCAGTGAATCGCAAGGGCTGCCACCTTCGATGCTCGCCGCGCACGCCGACCGCGCGCTGAGCATTCCCATTCGGCCCCAGGTGCGCAGTCTGAATTTGTCGAACGCCGTGGGCATCGTTTGCTACGAAATGCTGCGGCAATTCTCGGGCCATTAGCGCCAACCACGGACCACGGTGGCACGAGGGTCCACGGGCGCCTCGCAAAAAAAAGGCGATGGCGCGGGCAGTGCCGCGCCATCGCCTTCGTGGGCTTCTCGGTTAACGATCGGTCCGTCGACGCTACTTGGCCGCCGACTTGCTGGCCGCGAAGTCGCCCGCGTCGACAATGACCAGCCGCTTCGGGTCGATCCACTTCTTGAGTGCCGCCTGCACCTGCTCGGTCGTCAGTCCGGCAATCTTCTTTTCCAACTCGGCATAATAGGCCATCGTGCGGCCGACGAACAGGTTATCGGCCAGCGTCGAGGCCAGCATGGCGTCGCTGGTGCGTGCCACCTGCTGTTGCTGCAAGTAACCCTGCTTGGCCCGGGCGAGTTCCTCGGCCGTCGCGCCCTCGGCGATCAACTTATCGAGCTCTTCGGCAATCGCCACGTTCACCTTCGTGATGTTCTGCGGATTGCAGATGGCGTTGATCGTCAAGCTGGCCCTTGGATCGAGCGAGTCGGCCGCGAGGTACGAGCGGACACCGTACGACAGACCTTCCTTCTGCCGCACGCGATCGCCCAGCCGCGACGACAGGGTGCCCGCGCCCAGCACGTAGTTGCCCATTACCAGGGCGGGGTAATCGGCCGCGTCATCCTTCATGGCAAAGGCCATGCCGGCCATGTACACCGCGTTGGCCTTGTCGGGAGTGAGAATCTCTTGCTTGCTGCCCGGCACGTTGGGGAAGTTCAGCTTGGGAATGCGGGCAAACGACTGCTTGGCCGTCCAGCCCGACAGCGCCTGGCGCAGCAGGCTGGTGTTTTCGGCCGGGTCGAAGTCGCCGACGATGGCCAGCTCGCCATGCTGAGCGCCGACGAAGTCGGCATGCAGCTGCTTGATCTGGTCGAGCGACACCGCCTTGTAGCGCTCGATGTCCTCGGCAATCGTGGGCACGTAGCGGACGTCCGACTTCTCGTAAGGCGACACGGTGCGCCGCACCTGGGTGATTGCCAGGCTGGCCGGATCGCTCAACTGTTCTTCCAGCGACGACAGGTCCTGCCGCCTGAGCACGTCGAACTCGTCGGCCGGGAAGCTCGGCTCGCGCAGAATCTGCTTCAGCAAGTTCAACACGGCCGGCAGGTTGGCACGCTTGGTCTGAATGCTAAAGGTGAGAATGCCCGTGTCGCCGCTGGCCGCGAGCGTGGCCTTGTTCTTGTCCAGTTCGTCCTGGATCTGCTGCCGGGTAAGGTGCTTCGTGCCGCGGGTCATCAAGCTGGGCAGCATGCTGGCGGCAGTTTCGTAGCCCTTGAGCGAATCGAGCGTGCCGTAGCGCAAGACCAGTTTCAAATTCACCGTCTCGCCGCGGGTTTTCTTGGGCAGCAAGACGGCCTTGATCCCCTCGGGCAGCTCGCCCCGCTGGCTGCGGGCATCGATATTGGCCGGAGTGACGTCGAAGGCTCCGCCCGCCACGATTTCGTTGCGTCCCTTATAGCCGTCGAACAGCTTGGCCAGGTCGGGCGTGGCGTGAATCTCGACTTTCTCCTACTTATCCGAGGGAATGAACATACCCAGCGTGCGATTTTCGCGGCGCAGGTACTTCTTGGCCACGTCTTGCACGGCCTGGGGCGTCACGGCCTCGATGCGGTCGCGATTGAGCAGGTACAGCCGCCAATCGCCTTGCGCGGCCCAGTCGCTCAGTTGAATCGCGATCAGGCTGGTATTGGCGGCGGCCAGTTCGCGCTGCTTGAGCAGTTGCGTCTTGGCCCGCTCCACGTCGGCCTCGCTGAAGGTCGAGTCGCCGGCTTTTTCCAGAATGTCGAGCATCTTGTCGCGCACGACATCGAGCGAGTCGCCCTTGCGCACCTCGGCTTCGACCTCGAACATGCCCGGGTCGTGCCAGTTATAGGCGTTCGACTGCACGCTGGTGGCCAGCTTGGTTTCGACCAGCGCCTTGTACAGCCGGCCGGAGGGTGCCATGGTCAGAATGTTCGATAGCACGTCGAGCGCGGCCACGTCGGGGTGTCCGCCGGCCGGCAAGTGATACGCGGCCAACACCAGCCCCACGTCGCCCACGCGCCGCAGCGTCACCGAGCGCTCGCCGTCCTGCGGCGGCTCTTCGGTGTAGGTCTTTTCCAGTTTGCGAGACGGCTTGGGCAGTTTGCCAAAGGTCTTCTCCACCAGCGCGATGGCCTTGGCCTCGTCGAACTTGCCGGCAATCACCAGCAGGCAGTTATCGGGTTGGTAGAACTTCTTGTAGAAGGCTTGCAGGTTCTTGATCGGCACCCGCTCGATGTCCGTGCGATTGCCAATGGTCGACTTGCCGTAGTTGTGCCAATCGTAGGCGGCCGCGACGACGCGCTGGCTGAGCAGGTTGCTGGGCGAGTTCTCGCCGCGCTCGAACTCGTTTCGCACGACCGTCATTTCCGAAAACAGATCTTCTTGCTTCACGAAGCTGTTGACCAGCCGATCGGCTTCGAGCTTGAGCGCAAACTCGAGGTTGTCGTCGCTGGCCGGCAGAGTCTCGAAGTAATTCGTGCGGTCGACCCAGGTGGTGCCGTTAAACTGCGCGCCGCGCTCTTGCAGCACCTTGGGAATGGCCGGATGGTCGGGCGTGCCCTTGAAGACCATGTGTTCGAGCAAGTGAGCCATGCCGGTTTCGCCGTACCCTTCGTGACGCGAGCCGACCAGCACGGTCATGTTGACCGTGACCGTGGGCTTCGACGGGTCGGGATACAGCAGCACGCGCAAGCCATTGTCGAGCGTGTACTCTGTGATGCCTTCGATCGACTGCACCTTTTGCGTCGCGGCCGAGGCCACGCCGGCGCCAGCGCCGGCCAGCCAAATTGCCGACAGCAGCCCGGCCAACAGGGTCCACACGAGCCAACGAGTAGAGTGGCAGCACGCCATGTGCCTGGTTTCCTTATGAGGTTGAGCGATTCCGGTGAACGAGTCACCCGTGTCTGCAGTCCGTGGCGACGCCCGATTATACGGACTTGGGCGCGCGTGGGAACCGTAAGCTAGCGGCGCCGCGATGCCGACGGGCGACCGTTGTCGGCCCGAGCCAGTCGGCCACGGCCGCCCCCCGTGGGGTCGCTTCGGTCGGCGCAAATTCGTTGAGACAAGCTTAGCCCACACTAGCCGTTACGCAGCCGAGCGGCGTCGGTTCGCGTGCCTGGGACGATGGCCGTTCCGACTGGCGGATTTCGCCTGAATTCTCTCGACAAACTGACCGCCGCGCGCAGAATCGCCTGGAGGGGACTGCCACGGCGCGAGGGCCCCAAACGCCAGGGAACTTCGAGCGTCCCGGCGGCGTCTAAGTGCCTCGAAGCCCGTCAGCAGCCCCCAGGGGCGCTGGCCGTTGATCTGCACGTCACGGGCTGCGCCCGTCAGCCATCAAATGCCATCGGGCAGGGGAATCGATCGAGGCACGTCCTTTTCCGCGAGGAGGTTCTAGCTATGCGCCGCGCTGCCGTCCGCTGGGTTGAAATGCTCGTTGGTCTGGTGATTCTGGCAGTGGGGGCCGCGCTGCTGCTCCCCACGATCGAATCGGCTCGCGAAGCGGGTCGTCGTCCTGCCCACGACGCGCCGGCCGATTATGCCGTGGCGCCACCACTGCTGGACGCGCCTGCCCCGGCCAGGCTCGGCGGCGAGATTGTTGCCGAAAGCAAAGTGGGCCGGTTTGCCAGCTTGCCGGCGGTGCCCAAGCCGCCTCAAGGGGACGAGCGCAAGATCATCTACAACGCCCAGATCGAACTGGCGGTCGAGGACTTTGCCGCCGCCAACGAGCGCGTGTTGGCCCTGGTCAAGCAATTTGGCGCCTACGTGGCCGACTCGACCGTCCACGGCTCGTCGGGCGAGGTGCGACGCGGATCGTGGAAACTGCGAGTGCCAGTCGAGCGGTTCGACGAAGTGGTCAGCGCCGCCAAAGGCATCGGCGAGCTGGTGAGCGCCAGCACCACGTCGCAAGACGTCAGCGAGGAGTATTACGACGTCGACGCGCGGATTCGCAACAAGACCAAGGAAGAAGAACGTCTGCTCAAGCTGCTCGAAGAGCGCCCTGGCAAACTCGAAGACGTGATCGCCATCGAGCGCGAGCTGTCGCGCGTGCGCGAGGAGCTCGAACGGATGCAGGGCCGGATGCGCGTGCTTGCTAACCTGACCACGCTGACGACGGTGGACCTGGTGATTCGCGAGATCCGCGGCTATCAGCCCGCGGAGGCTCCCACGCTGATCACCCGGTTGCGCCGGGCGCTGGGCGGTTCGGCCGAGGCCATCGTCGCCACGGGCGAGAATGTGCTCGTGTTGCTCGCGGCGCTCGTCCCCTGGTTGCCGGTGGTCGGCCTGGCGGGCTGGCTGGTTTTCGTGGTCTTCCGCCGGCTGATGCGCCGTGAAAGCGTGCCCGCCGCGTGATCGAAGCGCGGTACACACCGCGGCGGCGGCTGGTCCGTTGCACGCTCGTTGCAACGGGTTTTGCGTCTGCCAGGCCACAATTGCACACCAGCACAGGTACAAAACGGCTCTGCGCGGCCTGGGGGCAAATCGCCGCAGACCGGCCAGGGGAGCCGAGCTTGTGGGAAACAGCGACGCGCCGCGCCGATTTGCCAGCCGACTTTGCCGGTCAGCCGGCACTTGTGAAGTTACACGGACGTAGGATTCAAGTAGGCAGGGCACAGGACACCCCCAGTCAGGACTGGCGTCCGACGCTCTGCCGCTGAAACTGCCTGAACCGCTGCCACCGGCCCTGATACGACTTCCCCGAAGACGCCTGCCAGACACCAGCCGAGCTGGAATCCGCGATCTAGGCACGAGACTGCCCGCTCGTGAAGCAATCACAGCGAATGACAATACGCTGGTGAACCGAGAATCCGCGATTAAAAAAGCACGAGTGCGCTGGTTGCTGACCGACGGCGATCGCCGGCCATGCTCCGCGTCCACAATGGGCGCCCGGCCGCTTGTGCCCTTGAACCAGGCTTCGAGCATGAAGGAGTATTGGTGTGATCGGTCCCGTTGATGCTGCCCTATGGGTACTGCTGATTGAAGACGATCCGGGGTTTGCCGAGCTGATGCGGCGGGCGCTGGACCGCGCCGACGAGCGGCTGCAATTCCACTGGTCGGCCACGCTGCACGCGGGCCTCGACCACGCCGCCACCGAGCGGGTCGACGTAATTCTGGCCGACCTGTCGCTGCCCGACAGCAACCACCTCAACACGGTCACGACGCTGAGGGCCGAACTGCCCGAAATTCCCGTCGTGGTGCTCACGGCGCTGGCCAACGACCAGACAGCCTCTGAAGCCATCGACCTGGGCGCCCAGGATTACCTGGTCAAACACGACGTCAATCCCGAGATTCTCCGGCGTTCGATTCGCTACGCCATTCAGCGTCAGTTGTCCGCCGGCGAAAACATCAAGCTGCTGGAAAAACTGCGCGACAGCAAGAAGCTGTTGGAGCGCAAGAATCGCCGCTTGTCGCGGCTGTTCAAAACGGCCCAAAAATTCGTCGACAACGTCTCGCACGAATTCCGCACGCCGCTCACGGCCATCAAGGAGTACGCCTCGCTGCTGGGCGCCAACATCGTGGGCCCGGTGAACGGCGAGCAAGCCCGGATGCTCAACGTCGTGGTCGACCGGGCCGACGACCTGAACACCATGGTCGACGACATGCTCGACGTCAGCCGGCTCGAGGCCGGGCTGCTGGGCGTCTGGCGGCGCAAGTGCCATTTGAAGGAAGTGGTCGACCACGTGCTGCCGTCGCTGGAGCGGAAGGCAGCCGTGCGCGGCGTTCACCTGGAAACACACGTCGATGACCGGCTGCCGGCCGTTTACTGCGACGAAGACAAGATCGGCCGCGTGATCATCAACCTGATCGTCAACGCCATCAAGTTCAGCGGGCAACCGGGCCGCGTGGTTTTGACCGCCGACGGCGACGAAGCCCACAAAGAGATCGTCGTCTGCGTGGCCGACAACGGCCCTGGCATCGACAGCGAGCAGGCGGCGCTGGTTTTCAAACGCTTTAAGCAGCTCGATGGCGAGACCCGCAGTTCGCGCAATGGACTGGGGCTGGGGCTGAACATCGCCCAGGAACTCGTGGCGCTGAACCTGGGAACGATCTGGGTCGACTCGACGCCCGGCGTGGGCAGCCACTTCATGTTTACCATTCCCGTGGCCGAGCCCGCCGAGATCACGCGGCGCTATTTGAGCCGGCTCGACTCGACCCGCCAGGATTCGGCCATGCTATCGGTCATCTCGGCCCACCTCGACCACGACGGCGAGGCCGTGAGCGAGGACGTCGACGCCTTTCTCAACTACTTGTTGCGCCGCAACGACCTGCTGTTTCGAGCACACCCGAGCGATTGGCTGTTTCTGCTCCGCGCGCCGGAAATCGAAGTCGACGCCTTCGTCGCGCGGGCAGAAACCTCTCGGCAGTCGGCCAACCGCAACCGGCCGCACGGACCGCTGCCAGAGATCCATTTTCGCACCGAA
This sequence comes from uncultured Planctomycetaceae bacterium, assembly GCA_964585335.1. GTDB lineage: Bacteria > Planctomycetota > Planctomycetia > Pirellulales > PALSA-1355 > CAZPED01. Next base: position 10,599 of record CAZPED010000029.1, read on the forward strand.
GGCTGCTGGAACGCGGGCAGCCGCAAGGCCGAGATCGTTTCGTTCGTCAACGATTACTGCCAACGGTCCGAGGTGAACTGTGTTTAAGCGTGGAAAAGTGCTGGTCGTTGACGACGACGCCGAGATTGGCCATGCCGCCTGTCTGCGGCTGGGCGCGGCCGGCTTCGGCACCACGGTGGCGCTCAACGGTCTGGAGGGACTCGACCGGGCGATCGCCGAGTTGCCGCAAGCCATCGTGCTCGACGTGCGGATGCCGGGCATCGACGGCCTCGAGGTGCTGGCCCGGTTAAAGCGGCAGCCGGTCACTCGGCCGATTCCGGTGATCGTGCTGTCGGCCAGCATGCGCGACGAACAAGCCGCGCTCGATTGCGGCGCGCGATATTTTCTGCGGAAACCGTACAACGGAGAGGAGCTGCTGGTGGCGGTCGAAGCCGCCATTCGCGAAGCTGCCCCCGAGGCTGTACCGGCCAGGCCTGCCAACGTTCTGGCCGTGGTCGGCGGCCGCCCCCATTAACTCAGCTGCCACTGAGGAGGCCCCCATGAAAAAGACAATTCTCTTGGCCGACGATGATCGCGACCTGGTCGATGCCCTGGCGCTGCGCTGCCGTTCGCTCGGCCTCGAAGTGCTTTGCGCACCCGACGGCCACGCCGCTGCCGCGATGATCTCGCAGCGCGAGCCCGACCTGGTGATCCTCGACGTCAACATGCCAGCAGGTTCGGGACTCGACATCTGTCAGTTGATGTCGAACGACCCGCAGCTGGCGCACATTCCAGTGATCATTCTGACCGGGCAGGCCGACCGCCTGACCGTGCGCAAGTGCTACGATCTGCTGGCCTACTACGTGGCCAAGTGTTCCGACGTTTGGCCACGCATCGAGCCCTTGCTGTACGAGCTGCTGGCAATCGATCCGCCGGCGCCGGGCAAGCAGCAAGCCGTGCCGCAGCCGTTCGAGGTCGCCCCGCTCGACGGCGACTTTGCCATCGCCGAAAGCCACGCCCGCCCCTGGGTGCTGTGCATCGACGACGATCGCGACTTTGCCAACTCGCTGCACGTGCGGTTCGACGCCGAGGGGATCGAGTTGCGCTGGGCCAAAACCGGCCGCGACGGTTACCTGGCGGCGTTCAACGAAGGCCTGTGCGCAATTCTGCTGGATTACGAGATGCCGGGCGCCAACGGCGACTACACGCTCCGCCGCCTCAAAGAGAGCGTGGCGACGAACGACGTACCGGTGATTGTCATTTCCGGCCACCGCGACCGGCCCATGCAGCGAACCATGTACAACCTGGGAGCCTCGAAGTGCCTGCCCAAGCCGGTCGATTGGGACGACCTGTGGGCCGAACTGCGGGGGCCCGTGGCCGCGGCCCGCGAGCGCTGTCAGCCTCAATCGGTGGCCGCGGGCGCCGCCTGTTGCAGCGAGTCGAGCCGCAATGTGGCCAGATAGATGGCCGTGCTCCCCTGGTGCGACGAGTAGTACGAAACGTAGAGTCGTTGCCGCGGCTCGTCGACGACTAAGCCCGGATAGCTGTTGTCGCCGTCGCTGGGCAACTGCACCAGGTCGGTAAATTTCCCCTGCTTCAGATCGCACCACCAAAGCGCCGTGCGATAGGGCTTGGCTCCATAGTCGCGGCTGCCGGCCAGCCAGGCGCCGCCATGCAGCTGAATCAGGTTCGGGCCGCCAAATGGACGGTCCGTGTGCAGGTAGCTCCACTGGGTGTAGGGGGGCTTGGCGAAGCCCAACCAGCCTGGCGGCTGCTTACCCGTGCGGCGAATCATGGCCACCATCGTTTGATCGGGCAGGAAGCGGAGCGTGGTCTCGGTCGGATTCTCGACGTCCAGTTTCTTGACCAACTGGTAGTGTACGCCGTCGGTGCTTTTGACCAGTTGCAGCGCCCGGCCGGCCCCCGCGTTGTCGAGCTGTTGCACGCAGCCCCAGGCCACGCCGTCGTGCCAGGTGATGCGCCACAGCCAGTCGCCGCCGGTCGTCATCTCGGCGGGAAACACCACGGGCTGCTGCGGCTCGAACCGATCGCCCCCCGAAGTGCTGAAGGCCACTCGCGACTCGATGCCCAGCCGCTTGCGGCCATGATAGCGCGACGCGCCCATGTTGACGACCAACCGACCATCGGGCGACTTCGACAGCTTGGGATCGCGCAAGTCGAAGTGCGGCTCGTCGAACCGAGCCACCGACTCCCAGACGAAACCGTCTTCAGAGCGAATGACCCGCACGACGCCGTTCAGGCCCGGAATATGTCCGCTGCCTTCGCGAAACGCGCAATACAAGCTGCCTTCGTGCTCGATCAAATCGGTGAACGCGCAGTGTTCGGCCCGGTCCCAGATGCGTTCGACGGTAATCACGAATTTCTGCTGTGCTGTCTCTTCGGCCCGCAGCTCGGTGCAGGCCACGGAGGCCCGCAGGCCCACCGCCAAAAGTGTCAGGCACACGTGCAATTGGATGCGTCGCATCGGGTTCTCGCTGTTATTCAGGTTAGCGACTGATTCTCTGGGGCCGCCTC
>CAZPED010000030.1:0-13003 GCA_964585335.1 uncultured Planctomycetaceae bacterium
ACTCGAAAATGGGCCAGCTGGTCGCCGCCGCGGCCGAGGCGGCCAGCGGCGCCACGCCACGCCGCCGCGGCGCGATCGTGCCGGCCGGCCAGCCGTCTGTCGCCAGCGCACCCGCGGCCGGTCCCTGGGACGCCGGGCCGTTCATGAAGGCCTGCCGGCGCCAGCCCACGGAGCGCACGCCCATCTGGCTGATGCGGCAGGCCGGCCGCTACATGGCCGAGTATCGGGCCGTGCGCGAGAAAGTCTCGTTTCTCGAACTGTGCAAGAACCCGCAACTGTGCGCCGAAGTGATGCTGACGGCCGTCAGCCGGCTGGGCGTCGACGCGGCGATCATTTTTTCCGACCTGCTACCGATCCTCGAACCGATGGGCATGCAACTCGAGTTCGCGGCCGGCGATGGCCCCGTCATTCACAATCCGATTCGCGACGCCAGCCAGGTCGATCGGCTGATCGAGCTCGAAGCGATGGACGCTTTGGCCTTTGTCACCGAAACGGTGCGGCTGACCCGCGCCGGCCTTCCGGCCGAGATTCCGGTGATCGGTTTTGCCGGCGCGCCGTTCACCTTGGCCAGCTACGCCATCGAAGGGGGCTCAAGTCGCAACTACCTGCACACCAAGTCGCTCATGTATCGCGACGCGGGCGCCTGGTCGGCGCTGATGTCGCGGTTTGCCCGCGCCGTTACGTTGTACTTGAACGCGCAGATCGCGGCCGGCGCGCAAGCCGTGCAGCTGTTCGACAGCTGGGTCGGTTGCCTGGGACAGGACGACTACCGGCGCTACGTGTTGCCCTACATGCGGGCGATCATCGAGGGCCTGACCCCCGGCGTGCCGGTGATCAACTTCGGCACCGGCAATCCCGCGCTGTTGCCGCTCTACAGCGAGGCCGGCGGCGACGTGATTGGCGTCGATTGGCGGATCGACATCGACGAGGCCTGGCGGCTGGTGGGCGATCAGAAAGCTGTGCAAGGAAATCTCGATCCGGCGGTGCTGTTGGCCGACGTCGAGACGATTCGCCAGCGAGCCCGCGACGTGTTGCAACGCGCCGGCGGACGGCCGGGCCACATCTTCAACCTGGGGCACGGCATCGTGCCGCAAACGCCGGTCGAAAACGTGATCGCGCTCATCGAAGCCGTGCGCGAATTCAGTTCCAAGTAGCCGGCCGCCCTACTGCGGGCTGGCAGGCGCTTCGGGCAAGCCAGTGACCAGGGCGCGGGGAATCTGAAAGCGCAGCGGCTCCTGCCCGGCAAACCCGGCGGGCGCCAGCTCGATTCGCAAATACTCGATCGAGCTGAGCGGCGGCTGGAATACCAACTCGATCTGCCGGGTTTGTCCAGGACGTAGCGACTGATCGGCGCCCAGCGACACCTTGGCGCCAAACAGGCTCATTTGCGGCACCTGCTTGTACGTGTTGCCGACGTTGTCCAGCAGCCGCGCGCTGGCCGTGGCGGTCTTGAGTGCCTGGCCGGCTTCGCCGCCGAGCAATTCTCCGACGCCCTGACCGATCATGTCGGCGCTGCCCGGCCAGCCCGATACCTCGACGATTCGATCGCTGGTCGTGTTCTCCAGGGCCAGGACAATTTTCAGCATCGGCTGCGGTTTGCTCGGCTTCAGCGTCGACAAGTCGATGCTCTCCAGCCGCACCATTTCAATCTTCGCCGCGGCGATCCGCGCCTTGATCGGACCTTGTTCGAGCTCTTGGCCGGCGTCGGTCCAAACAGGTTCGGGGGGCGGCGTTGGCGTCTCCACGGGTGCTGGTTTCGGCTCGGGAGCCAGTACCGCCACGGGAGGCAGCGCGGCAGCCGCGGCTACGACCGGCGGCGTCTGCGGCTCTCTGCCGCCGAACATGCCAAACATCACGCCGAAGACCACGGTCAACACCAGACCCACCAGCGAGCTGCTGGTGCCGGCGATATTAAGCGACAAGCCCAGGCCTTGCTGCTTGGCCGAGACGACAAAGCCAACGATGCCCAACACCAGGCCCAGTCCACCCACGGCAATGCCCAGCCAACCCAGCGGCCCCATCACGGGCAGCCAGAAAACTGAAAGCGCCAGCGTACCCAGCACCAGGGCTACCGCGCCGATCAGTTTGGCCGCAATTGGATGCGCCGCCGGCGGCGCCGGCTTGGCCTGCGGAATGAATGAACCTAGCGCCGGACGCGGCACTGGCGTTCCCATGGGCCGGGCAACTGGGGGCGCAATCGGCGGCGGAGCCGCTGGGGGCAATTCTGGGGGCGGAGACGGCGCGGACGCTGGTTTGGTCGGCGCGGCGAACAAGCCCTGCACGCGCGAGGCCGGCACCCACGCGCCTGTCGCTCCCAGCCGCACTTGCGTCGTGGGGCTGATCTTTCCCTCGGCCGCCAGCTTTTTCAGCGTCGCCGAGTTGAGCGGCCCGTGCTGTTTGCCCCCGTGTTGCACAAACCACTCGTGAGCCATCAGTTGCTCTCGCTGAACGCGGGCACGCGCGGTCGCCGGCGCCTGCGCACCACGGCGGAAAACAACACTCGACGCCGCACTCAAGTGTACGAATGCGCTCCGCCGGCCGCAAATTCGGCCGCCACCACCGGCCCCGCCAGCGCTTCGCCCGGCTAGATTGCCTGGCCGATCATCGGACCCGTCGGCGGGGCGATACTGCCGCGGTTCAACGTATCGATCAGCTGCCGCAGCCGGCCCAGGTTGCGGCGGTTGAAGCGAAATACCAGCCGGCTGAAGTCGGCCAGGTCAGGTTCATCCTTCTCGTCGGGCAGCGGGCCAGTTACTTCGAACTGGCCGCCGTTGATAATGTCGGTGAAGTGCGTGTTGATCGCCTCGAGCAACTCGGGGCTGGGCGCCTGCTTCAAGCGAAACACCAGCTTGTTCTTCACGAATCGCATGCTGTGGTAGACCTTGAAAAACTGCAAGATCTCGTCCACCGCGGCGTCGACCTGGTCGGTCAGCTTGTACAGCGACAAATCCTCGGGCGAGATCATGCCGCCACGCAACAGCTTCCGCTCGACGAACTGCTGAAACTCGAGCCAGAACGATCCGCCTGGCGCGTCGAGAAACACGACCGGCACCATGTCGCGCTTGCCGGTTTGCAACAGCGTGAGCACTTCGAGCCCCTCGTCGAGCGTGCCGAAGCCGCCGGGCAGCAGGCACACGGCGTCGCACTCCTTCACGAACATCAGCTTCCGCGTGAAGAAGTACTTCATGTGTACCAGCTTCGTGTCGCCGGCGATCACGGGGTTGGCGTACTGCTCGAACGGGAGCATGATGTTCAGCCCCATCGAGTTCTCGCGCCCCGCGCCCACGTGACCCGCTTCCATGATGCCACTGGCGGCGCCGGTGACGACCAGCCACTGGTGGTCGGCCATGGCCTTGCCGAACTTCACGGCTTGGGAATAAGTGGCCTCGTCGGGCCGGGTGCGGGCCGAGCCAAACACGGTCACTTTGCGATGCGACCGGTAGGGTGTAAACACCTTGAAGGCGTAACGCAGCTCGCGGAGCGTGCGGTTGAGAATCTTCAGGTCGCCTCGCGAAGTGCGATCGAAGGCCAGCTTGTCGGCCGATTCCTTGATCTGCTCGATCAGGTCGATGATCCGCGAGCGATCGACCTCGCTAGGGGCCTTGGAGAGCGAACGCTCCAAGTCGTTTAAGGCCGTCTCGACGGGCGGATCGGTCCGATCGCCGCCCGACGCGGGTAGTTCATTCACAAGTCTTGTCTCGAGAGTAACGGGATACGCGATCGGCCGGAGCCGCACCAAGGTGCTGGGCAGCTTCCGCCTTCAGCCGACCGGTTACTCTATTATATCTCTCCCGTCGGCCGTGGGGTTCTGCCCAGCGCCCCGGAAAGCACCCGCCTAACGAGCCGGCGCGCAAAAAAACGGCCCAAGGCACCGCCGTGCCCTGGGCCGGAAGTTAATTTGGAATGAGCAAATCATCGCCGTCGGAGGCCGATTAGGCCGAAGGGCGACGATAATGCTGGTAAGCCAGGATGACTTCGTAGAGATCCGTCGAGATCGTGATCTGGTCATCCTCGAAGTCGCGGAGCCAGGTGCGCTCGTTGCGCACGGCGTCGGCGAGCAGGGGGAGCACTTCACCCAGCGGAACCGTCACTTCATCCTTGGATTGCTTGGCCTGAGTGGCACAGGCATCGCCTTGCGGTCCGTAGTACACTCGCAGTTGGCTTCGAGCCATGGGGACGCTTCCTTACGTCATAGTGGACTGGTGTAAAGTCCGACGCGCTTGCTGGCATCTCCCAGCCGCCGGCACGTCAGGCAAAAGCATGCACGTCATGCTATCTATGCCCGCCCTTGCGCCTTCAAATATCGGCAGCGCGCCCCCCTGGGGTTTGGTCCAATTTCTCCGTCGTTGACGTTTTTTCTCACTAGCATCGGCACAGCGATAAAGCACGCCGCGCCGGCGATTCGCGCCGCACTGGACCGTTGAGGTAATTTGGGTAGGCCACCCCGTCCCATAGCCCCGCTGGCCGGCAATCCTTGACAACCCCCCGGGCAAGCGCTAGATTGCGAGGTTGGCAAGTCGCATTCAGGCAAAACTTTGCGACAATCTCTCCCGCGACGCGCAGTTTCTGCATGGGCAGCACCAATACGATTGCCATCGACTTTCGGCCGGTGGCGCAAACTCTCCAGCTCTCGTTGCGCCAAGTCGAGACCGTCGTCGAGCTGCTCGATGCTGGCAATACGGTCCCATTCATCACCCGTTATCGGAAGGACCAGACCGGCGGGCTCGACGAGGAGCAGATCCGCCAGATCGAGTCGCGGCTGATCAAGATGCGGTTGCTGGCCGAACGCAAGCAGACGATCCTCCGCTCGATCGACTCGCAAGGCAAACTGACCCCCGAGCTGGCCGCCGAGATCGAAGCCGCCCAAAGCACCAAGCGGCTGGAAGACCTGTATCTGCCCTATAAGCCCAAGAAGCAGACGCTGGCCACCGTGGCCCGCGAGCGCGGCCTCGAGCCGCTGGCCGAGGAAGTGCTGGCTGCCGCGCCGGCCTGTGCGAATCTCGATGCCCGGGCAGCCGACTTCATCAATCCCGACCGCCAGGTCACTAGTGCCGCCGACGCCTTGCTGGGCGTGGGCCACATTCTGGCCGAGGGCATCAGCGAGCGGGCCGACCTGCGCCACAAACTGCGGCAGATCCTGAACCGCACCGGCAAGCTCACCAGCACCCGTTGCGAGGCCGACGACAAGCTGGCCCAAGGCTTTCGCGATTACTTCGAATTTCACGAGCCGCTGGAAAAAGTGCCGCAACACCGCGTGTTGGCGATCAACCGCGGCGAGCGCGCCAAGGTGCTGCGCGTCCGCATCGACGCCGACCTCGAAGCCATGCAAGCCGTGGTTGACGAGTCGGTCTGCTCGAGCGAACATCCGCACGCCGAGTTTCTCCGCGGCTGCGGCCGCGACGCCCTGCAGCGGCTGATCTTTCCCAGCCTCGAACGCGAAGTGCGCCGCGAGCTGACCGATTGGGCCGAGGCCCACGCCGTCGAAGTGTTTGCCCGCAACTTGCGCAACCTGCTGTTGCAAAAGCCGGTGCGCGGACGGCGCGTGCTGGCCATCGATCCTGGCTTCAAGAGCGGCTGCAAGCTGGCCGCGCTCGACGAGTTTGGCAACCTGATCGACCAGGCCGTGATCCACCTCGTCGGTAAGCCCGAGCGCAAGCAGGAAGGCCGGGCCAAGCTGGTCGAAATGATCCAGCAGCACCAGCTCACGCTGGCGGCGATTGGCAACGGCACGGCCTGCCGCGAGACCGAGGAACTGATGTCCGACATCCTGGCCACCGAACTGGCCGACCAGGGCGTGTCGTACGTCATCGTCAACGAGGCCGGCGCCAGCGTCTATTCGACCAGCCCCCTGGGGCGCGAAGAGTTTCCCGAGTACGACGCCACGCTCCGCGGCGCCATCTCGATCGGCCGGCGCATCCAGGATCCGCTCAGCGAGTTGGTGAAAATCGATCCGGCCAGCATCGGCGTGGGCATGTACCAGCACGACGTCAAGGCCAAGCACTTGCGCACGTCGCTCGACGCCGTCGTCGAGTCGTGCGTCAACTACGTCGGCGTCGACCTGAACACGGCCAGCCCAGCGCTGCTGCGTTACGTGTCGGGCCTGAACCAGTTGACCGCGCGGCGCTTGTACGACTATCGCGCCCAGAACGGCCCATTCAGCAGCCGCGAACAGCTCAAGGACGTGCCGGGCTTTGGCGAGGCGGCGTTCATCCAGGCGGCCGGCTTTTTGAAAATCGGCGGCGGCGCCAACCCGCTCGACGCCACCTGGATTCATCCGGAAAGCTATCCGATCGCCCAGCGGGTGCTCGACCAGATGCACTGCACGCTGGCCGACCTGGCCGAAAAAGACAAGGCCAGCGAGATTGCCGAACGGGCCGCGCAATTGCGGCTCGACGATCTGACCGCGCAGCTCGAAGCCGGCACGATGCTGCTCTCGGACATTCTGGCCCAGCTGACTCGCCCAGGCCGCGACCCCCGCGAGGATCTGCCGCCGCCGATCTTCAAAAAGGGAGTCATCAAGCTCGACGACCTGACGCCCGGCATGGAATTGTCGGGCACGGTGCTAAACGTCGTCGACTTTGGCGCCTTCGTCGACATCGGCCTGCACGATACCGGGCTGGTACACATCAGCCAGCTGGCGAACAAGTACGTGCGCGATCCGCACGATATTGTCTCTGTGGGCGACATCGTCAAGGTTTGGGTCCACGAGATCGACAAGACGCGCCGCCGAGTGTCGCTGACGATGATTGCCCCCGGCACCGAGCGGCAGCACCCGCCGAAGCGCGAAAAGCGCAAAGGCGAAGGCCGGCGTGCTCGTCCGCCGCAAGGTAAGTCGCAAACTGCGCCCGAGGGCGCGGCAACCACGGCCACGGCTGAAGCGGCACCGGCTACCCAGGAAGTCGCCGCGGCAACGCCCCGGGTCGATCGCCGGCCGGCTCCGCCGCAACGGCGTGGCCAACAGGGAGGCCGGCCGCAGGGGGGCGGTCCGCGCCGTCAGCCCCAACCCGCCGGTCGCCCGCCGGGCAAGCCGAAGTTCAATTCGCACGGCCAGCGAAAACCGGCACCACTGGTGCCGCTGACGCAGGAGATGAAGACCGGCAAGGCGCCGTTGCGAACCTTCGGCGATTTGAAGCAGTTCCTCGAGCTCAAGCCCGAGCCGGAAGCCGAAACGCCGCCACCCGCCCCCGAGGCGTAAGGCGGAACGTTACCTGCCTCGCCAGCCGGCAATCGCCGCCAAGCGGCCAACCCCCTTGTACCACGGCGCCGCGGCGCTACGATGATTCATGAGGCGGCTTAGACGCCGCGCCGGGAGGATTGACCAATCGCCATGGATTTTCAACAACGCCTCGAAAAAGCCATCCAGCGAGGACAAAGCTCGCACGACGCCGATGCTCGCGCGCGGGCCGAACGGGCCCTGGGCGAGGAGGAGCTCAAGCGGCTGCACACGCAATACCGCCTCGAGCTCTCCGAACACATCGAGGCCTGCCTGCGGCAACTGCCCGGGCACTTCCCGGGTTTCCGTTACGAATCGGTCGTGGGGCCCAGCGGTTGGGGCGCCGCGGTCTCGCGCGATGATTTGTCATTGTCGGCCGGCAGGCGCGAGAATTTTTTCAGCCGCCTGGAGATGACGGTTCGGCCGTTCTCGACGTCGCACGTGCTCGAGCTGACCGCCAAAGGCACGATTCGCAACAAAGAGATCTACAACCGCAGCCAGTACCAGCTGCTTTCGCACGTCGACATCGCGTCGTTTCGCGACCTGGTCGACCGCTGGGTGCTCGAATACGCCGAGCTGTACGCGGCCAAGGGGTAGGCGTCGTCTTTCACCTCGCCGGTCAGCCAGCGGCACAACCGGCGCCAGCCGCGCAATCCGAACCGCCCAGGCGGTTTACTCTGGCCGCCGCTCTGCGCGTGCTAGGTTAGTCATCGGATGGCGACCGCGCGCGAAACCCTCTGGCAGACGCGCCTGGCCGCCCTCCTGGCGAGCGGTGTGCGCCATGCGCCGCTCGCCCAGGTCAGCGCTGGCCGGAGGCGGACCCGGCACTCTGACCGCGCGCCGCGGGCACTACCGTCGCGGCGCCGGCAAAGTTTGTATCTCCTTGTGCGCGATTGCCGTCGGAGTTCCGCCACCCATGAACGAGCATTTCGAGCTGCGCGATCTCTCCTGGATCTTGCTCTGCGCGGCGCTAGTGATGTTGATGCAGGCAGGTTTCTGCTGCCTGGAGTCGGGCCTGGCCCGCGCTAAGAACCGCATCAACGTGGCGATCAAGAACCTGTTCGACTTCTGCATCGCCAGTGTCGTCTACTGGATGTTCGGCTACGGCCTGATGTTCGGCGCCAGCTGGGCGGGGCTGATCGGCACTTCCGACTTTTGCCTGGGGGCCGAAGTGAGCCCCTGGCTGATGGCCTTTTTCCTGTTTCAACTGGTCTTTTGCGGCACCGCCACGACGATCATCTCGGGCGCCGTCGCCGAGCGCATCCGCTTTAGCGGCTACCTGATCATTAGCGTGTTGGTGTCGGCCGTCTTCTACCCGTTGTTTGGCCATTGGGCCTGGGGCGGCGCGGCTCACGGAGAACTGACAGGTTGGCTGGCCCGGCTGGGCTTTTTGGACTTTGCCGGCTCGACGGTCGTGCACTCGCTGGGCGGATGGCTGTCGCTGGCCGCGGTGCTGGTGCTGGGAGCGCGGACCGGCCGCTTCGACGCCGGCAAGCCGCCGATGCACGGCTCTGATCTGCCGCTGGCCACGCTGGGCGTGTTCTTACTGTGGTTTGGCTGGTTCGGCTTCAACGGCGGCAGCACGCTGGCCGTGACCGGCAAAATTCCCTTGATCCTGGCCAACACCAACCTGGCCGCGGCCGCCGGCGGCATTAGCGCGCTCACTCTATCGTGGGCCATACTGCGCCGCCCCGACGTGACCCTGGTCATGAACGGTGTGCTGGGCGGACTGGTCGGCGTGACGGCCAGTTGCAACGTCGTCAGCCCAGCGGCGTCGGTCATTATCGGCATGGTCGCCGGCATCATCTCGGTGCTGGGCACCTGGGGCCTCGAGCGCTGGCGCATCGACGACGTCGTGGGGGCGGTGCCCGTGCATGGCTTTTGCGGCGTCTGGGGCACGCTGGCCGTGGCACTGTTTGCCACCGAAGCGGCGCTGCCCCAAGGGCGGCTAACGCACCTGGGCCTGCAAGCGCTCGGCGTCGGCGTCTGCTTCTCTTGGGCCTTCGGGGGCGGCTATCTCGCCTTGCGCCTGCTCAACTACTTCATGCCGCTACGGGCCAGCCTCGATGCCGAGCTGATGGGCCTGAACTTTGCCGAACATGGCGCTGGCACTGAACTGCTCGACCTGCTTTCGGGCATGGAGTCGCAGCGGCAGGGGGGCGACTTTTCCCACCACGTGCCGGTCGAGCCGCACACCGAAGTCGGGCAGATCGCCTACGAATACAACCGGGTGCTCGACAAGGTGCAAGAAGAGATTTCGACCCGCGAGCAGGCGGTGGCCGCCCTGCGGCGCGCCGAGGAAAAGTATCGGGGCATTTTCGAGAACGCGGTCGAGGGCATTTTTCAAACGACGCTTGACGGCCAATACATCGACGCCAACCCGGCGCTGGCGCGGATCTATGGTTATGCGTCGGTCGACCTGTTGCGCGCCAGCCTGCAAGATATCAGCCGCCAGCTGTACGTCGACGGCAATCGGCGGCAGGAGTTCGTCGAGCAAATGCGCCGAGATGGCATTGTGCGCAACTTCGAATCGCAAGTGTATCGCAGCGACGGCTCGATCATCTGGATCTCGGAGAATGCCCACGTGGTGCGCAACGCCAACGGCGAAGCGTTGCACTACGAAGGCACCGTGGAGGACGTGACCGAGCGGAAGGACTCCGAACAGTTGCGCCGCGACAAGCAAGCGGCCGAGGCCGCCAGCCAGGCCAAAAGCGCCTTTCTGGCCAACATGAGCCACGAAATTCGCACGCCCCTTAACGGCGTTATCGGCATGCTCGACCTGCTGGCCGGCTCGAGCCTGGCCGACCGGCAGATGCGCTACGCGCGCATCGCCAAGTCGTCTGCCGACGCGCTATTGGCCCTGATCAATCAGATTCTCGACTTCTCCAAGATCGAGGCCGGCAAGGTCGAACTCGAACGGATCGACTTCGACCTGCGCCTGCTGATCGAAGACACGCTCGAAATGTTCGTCTCCCGCGCCGAGGAAAAGGGGCTCGAACTGGCCTGTCAGATCAGCCCCGCCGTGCCCACCTGGGTGCGCGGCGACCCCGAGCGTTTGCGCCAAGTGCTGGTCAACCTGATCAACAACGCCCTCAAGTTCACCGAACAGGGCGAAATCGTCGTTCGCGCCACGCTCGAATCGAACGCCGCCGAACAAACCGTCGTGCGGCTGGCCGTTTGCGACACCGGGCCCGGCATTCCCGTTGCCCGCAAAAACCTGCTGTTCCAGTCGTTTTCGCAGCTCGACGCTTCGACGACGCGCCGTTACGGCGGCACCGGCCTGGGCCTGGCCATCTGCAAGGGACTCGTCGAGCTGATGGGCGGGCAAATTGGCGTCGAGAGCGAAGAGGGACGCGGTTCGACGTTCTGGTGCGTGGTTCCCTTGCGCCAGCCGAGCGGCAACGCCAAGCCGCGCAGTTTTCCCAACGAATTGCGGAAGCTGCGCGTACTGGCGGTCGACGACAACGCCACGAACCTGGAAATTCTGCACGAACAGTTCGGCGGCTGGGGGCTGGCGCTCTCCACTGCCTGCGACGGCCCCGGCGCGCTCGAAGCACTGGCCGACGCGCTCGCTTACGACATGCCGTTCGACGTGGCCATTCTCGACGTCCAGATGCCCGGCATGGACGGCTTTGAACTGGCGCGAATCATCAAGAGCAATCCAGCCACGCGAGACCTGGTGCTGATCGTGCTGACCTCGATGGGACAGGACCTGGATGACCGCGAGATGGCAAGCCTGGGACTGGCCGCTTACGTTCACAAGCCGGTACGGCAGTCGCGGCTGCTCGACGCGATCGTCAGCGCCGTGGCCGGCAAATCGCTGGCGCTGACGCCGGAGACGACCCAGGCGGCCCCCAGCCACGAGCGGCACGAGCAAGGCAGCCTGAACGTGCTGGTGGCCGAGGACAACGACGTCAACCAGGTGGTTGTTTCGGAGATTCTCGCCCAGGCCGGCTTACGATCGACGCTGGTGGGCAACGGGCGTGCCGCCGTCACCGAAGCGCTCAGCGGCCGCTACGACGTGGTGCTGATGGATTGCCAGATGCCGGTGATGGACGGCTTCGAAGCGGCCCGCCGCATTCGCGCCGAAGAGCAGGGGGCCGCCAGTTCGGCGCGCGTGCCAATCATCGCGCTAACGGCCAACGCCATTAAAGGCGACCGCGAACGCTGCCTCGAGGCGGGCATGGACGGCTACGTGACCAAGCCCATCGACGCGCCGACACTGATCGCCACGATTCGCACACTCGTGGCCGAACAAGGCGAGCCGCGCCTTGCCGAAGTGGTGACGAAGACGCAGTCTGACGGTTCGGCCGCAGGCGGCGCCCCGAATACCGCCAGCGAGATTGACCTCGAGCAATTGCTGGCCCGCTGCGTGAATAACCGCGACGTGGCGGTGCGGGTGCTGGACATGTTCCGGCTTCGCGCCAACCAGCAGCTCGAACAACTTCAGCAATGGTTCGACGCGCAGGATGCCACGGCCATGGCCCGCACCGCTCACTTGCTGAAGGGCATGGCGGGCAACGTTGCCGCCGGCGCGGTGGCCGAGTTAGCTGCCGCCCTCGAACAGGCGGCGAACCAGGACGATTGGCAACAAATGGCCACGCTGCACGACGCGCTCTGTCCGGCCATCGCGCGGGCCCGGCAGGCGGCCGCCAGCTGCCTGGAAAGCCTGGCAAACGGCTCGGCGGCGCAAAGTTGATGGCCAAGCCAACCCAACAAGTAATTTAACAACGATCGATCGGGGCAGATTTTTATGCAAGTGTTGGCCGTGGACGACGACGAAATTGCGCTGGAGCTGATGGTCAATGCGCTGAAGGCGGCCGGGTATGACGTCCTCACGGCGACCAACGGCCGCGACGCGCTGCAAACCGTCGAGCAAGGAGAGTGCCGGCTGGTCATCTCCGACTGGGATATGCCCGACATGAGCGGCGTCGAACTTTGCCGGGCACTGCGGCGAGCCGACATTTGCGGCTACTTGTACTTCATTCTGCTCACGGGCCGCAACTCGTCGGCTGAAACCGTCGAGGGCCTGTCGGCCGGCGCCGACGACTTCATCGCCAAGCCGTTCGATCCGGCCGAGCTGGGCATGCGCGTCCGCGCCGGCGAGCGGATTGTTTCGCTCGAAACCCGCGACGTGGCGATTTTCGCGCTGGCCAAACTGGCCGAATCGCGCGATCCGGAAACCGGCGCCCACCTCGAACGCGTGCAGAGCTACTCGCGCTTGCTGGCGCAAAAGCTGGCCAAGCAAGCCAAGTTTCACGGCATCGTCGACTCGGAATTCATCCGGCTGATCTACCTGACCAGCCCACTGCACGACATTGGCAAGGTGGGCGTGCCCGACAGCGTGCTGCTGAAGAACGGGCGTTTGAGCGACCGCGAGTTCGAGATCATGAAGTCGCACGCCCTGATCGGGGCGCAAACGCTGCAGGCCGCGCTGGCCCGGTTTCCTAACGTCCGCTTTCTGCAAATGGCTCGCGACATTGCGGCCACGCATCACGAGCACTACGACGGCAGCGGCTACCCCTACGGGCTGCAGGGCGATGATATTCCGCTGTGCGGACGCATCGTGGCCGTGGCCGACGTGTACGACGCGCTGACCTCGAAGCGGGTCTATAAAGACACGTACTCGCACGACATGGCCCGGGCGATCATCGTCGAGTCTTCCGGCAGCCACTTCGATCCGGACGTGGTCGATGCGTTTCTCGACGCCGAGGCCGACTTCGTGGCCATCGCGCGTCGCTTTGCCGAAGAGCAACTGGCCGAAGCCGTGGGCCCGTCCGGCACGTGGCC
>CAZPED010000031.1:0-12933 GCA_964585335.1 uncultured Planctomycetaceae bacterium
CCCGCAGCGTCTGCACGATGTCCTGGCTGGTCACGCCGCTCAGCGCAGCTTTTTCGGTGTCGGTGACGAACACCAGTTTTTCTTGAGCGGCCTCGGCCACGTCGTCGACGTCGACGACGCCGGGCTCCAGCTGCAACCGAGCCCGCACCGTCTCGGCGGCAGCCAGCAGGCGGTCATACGAGCCGTCGGTCGGACCGTACACTTCGCCCACGACGGTGGCAATCACCGGCGGCCCGGGAGGCGTTTCGACCAGCTTCATCCGAGCGTGGCAACGGTCGGCGATTGCTTGCAATTGGGGGCGCATGGCCAGGCCAATGGCATGGCTCTGCTGTTTGCGGTTTTTCTTGCCCGCCAGGTTGATCCGCAGCTCGGCCACGTTGTCGCCTTGCCGCAAGTAGTAGTGCCGCACCAGGCCATTGAAGTCCATCGGCGAGCCGACGCCCACGTAGCTCGTGTAGTCGGCCACCTCGGGAACCTGCGCCAAGTAGTCTTCGAACTCGCGCACGGCCGCATCGGTTCGTTCGAGCGTCGTGCCTTTGTCGAAGTCGAGCACCAGCAGCAGCTCGTTCTTGTTGTCGAATGGCAGCATCTTCAGCGGCACGCTCCGCATTGCCCCCAAGCCCATGGCCCCCAGGGTCAGCACGACCATCCCCAGCAAGAAGCACCACGCCACGAGGCGCGAGTGCAGCAGCGGCGCCATCAACGGATAAAACACCTTGTACAGCCGCGACTGCTTGACCGCTTCCAAATCGTGCTCGTCGGCGTGCGCGCCCGCGGGCTTGCCGCCGTGGCGATACAGTCCGCGCAACCCGTGATACGCCAGCCAGGGCGTGATCGTGAAGGCCACGACCATCGACATCAGCATGGTCACTGGCACGTTCAAGGCCATGGGCCGCATGTAGGGGCCCATCATGCCGGTGATGAAAAACATCGGCAGGAAGCTGACAATCACGGCCAGCGTGGCGGTAATCAGCGGCGGGCGAATTTCGGCCACCGCTTCGAGCACGATCCGCCGCGTGGCCCGGCCTCGCATGGCAAAATGCCGCGTGATGTTCTCCACGTCCACGATCGGATCATCAACCAGCAGCCCCAGCGAGAGGATCAGCGCGAACAGCGTCACGCGGTTAATCGTGAACCCAAGCAGCAAGTTCACCGCCAGGGTCAATCCAAACACCACGGGCACGGCGACGGCCACGATCAGGGCCTCGCGCCAGCCCAGCCCCAGTGTGAGCAGCGCCACGACGATAATGATGGCAACGGCCAGTCCCTCGACGAGCTCGTTGACCTTTTCGTTGGCGGTCAGCCCGTAGTTGCGCGTAATCACCAGGTCGACGTCCGCCGGAACGATCGAGCCCTGCAGTTTCGCGGCCTCGTCGAGCACCCGGTTAGCCACCCAGACCGCGTTGGCCCCCTTCTTCTTGGCAATCGCCACGGTCACGGCCGGCTCCGTGCCGCTGGCGTCGTGGGTGCGTGCTTCGCCGAGCGTGGTGCCGGGAAAGTGATGGTGGTGCGTAAACCCTTGGGCGGCCCCCCAACCGTGCCGCACGTAGGTCGAAATCTCGTCGGGCCCGTCAACCACGCTTGCCACGTCTTTTAAAAACACGGGTTGGCCGGCGAACACACCGACGACCAGATTTCCCAAGGCCGTGGCACTATCGAACCATTGCCCACCGTCGACGCTCACCACGCGATCGCCCGAGCGAAAATTGCCGGCCGGCACCACGACGTTGGCCCCTTGGATGGCCCGTTGCAGTTCGAGGGGCGAAACCTGGTGGCCGGCCATCAGGTCGGCATCCATGGCCACCTGCACGATGCGCGGCCGGCCGCCCACGACATAGGCCCGCGATACGTCGGGCAATTGGGCCAGGCGCTGCGCCAATTCTTCGCCGACGCGCCGCAGCGTCATGTCGTCAGATTCGTCGCTGGCCAGCGTCAAGGTCACGATCGGCACATCGTCGATCTCGACCGGCTTGACGACCCAGCCGGTTACCCCCGGGGGCACGATGTCGACGTTCTCGTCGATCTTCTTGTACAGTTTGACCAGGCTGCGCTCGCGGTCCTCGCCCACGTAGTAGCGCACCGTGATGATGGCCTGCCCCTCGCGGCTCATCGAGTAAACGTATTCGACGCCGTCGATCTGGTAGAGGATCTTTTCCAGCGGCGTCGTCACCAGCTGTTCGACCTCGGCGGCCGAACGCCCGGGAAAACTTACGTACACGTCGGCCAGCGGCACGACGATTTGCGGATCTTCTTCCCGCGGCGTCAGGCCCAGGGCGGCCAGCCCAGCGACGGTGGCCAGCAGGATCAAGACCACCGACAGGTTTGACTCCAGAAAGATCTTGACGATCTTGTTGGTGAACTTGTGCTCGGCGGCCAGTTCCGTGTGCAAGGGACTAGTCATGCCGCACCTCGCCGCCGGCCAGCAGCTCGACGTGTTCGCCAGGCCGCAAACCCGACAGCACTTCCACGTCATTTCCGAAGGTTCGCCCCGTGCGCACCGCCCGCCGCTGCAGCCGGTTGTCCGCCACGACGTTCACCAGCTCCAATTGGCCCACGCGGCGAATGGCCGACTCGGGCACGACGAGCACTTCCTCGTCGTCGAGCGGAATGCGAATCCGCGCGAACATGCCGCTGTAGATGCCCGGCGGACAGGGCCCCGTTACCTTGACCTGGAAGCTGCGGCTGGCCGACTGGGCCTCGGGCACGATCTCGCTCACCGTGCCTTCGCACTGCCGATTCAGGTTCTCGAATTCCACTTCAATCGACTGGCCGACTTGAAGCCTGTGGGCCAACGACTCGCGCACACTGGCCACAAGCTGCATCCGTTTCGGATCGAGCACGGTTGCCAACGGCTGGCCGGGCGATACCAAATCGCCCACGTCCACCTTCTTGTCGATGACCGTGCCCGACATTGGCGAACGCACCGTCGCCCAGTCCAAGGTCACTTGCACTTCGTTGAGTGCCTCGCCGGCCCGTTTCAACTCGGCCTCGGCGCTTTTGAGCGCCGTGGCTGCCCGCTCGTAGTCCTGCCGACTGACGGCGTTCTCTTTGAGCAGCGAGGCCGACCGCTCGGCGTCGGCCCTGGCTTGTTCGCGACCGGCTTCGGCGGCACGCCGCGCGGCCTCGGCCTGCTTGAGCTTGGCCCGCAGGTCCGAATCGTCGAGGCGCAAGAGCACCTCGCCCGAGGCCACGCTCTGGCCGGCCCGCAACCGCACCTCCACGACGCGGGCCATCAGTTTCGAGCCGATCGTGGTTTCGTGGACCGGCCGGATCGTGCCGACCGCGGTCTCGACCAGCGGCACTCGCAGCAGATGTGCCAGGGCCACTTTGCCCGCGCTGGGCAGTTCCAGAGCGGTCTGGGAAGTTTTGGAGTCGGAAACCTTGGGTGCAAAGCCGCCGGCGAGCCAGAACAAGAGCAGGCCGACGCCGGCTACAAAGCCGGCGCCCACGGCCAGCCGCCCGGCCACACGCGCCCAGGACACTCGCTTTTGAGTCAGCGTGGTCATATCGTTTTCCTCCACCGCCCTGCGGGCAGCCGCCGGAACTGCTAGAGCCTGGCAAGCACCTCGGCGTCCTCGCGAGCATTTCGCTTCAGTCCCTCGGCGGCGCATTTCAAGAACTTCAAGACGCAACGCGAGCGCAATTTGTAATAAACCTGTAAGCCGTCCTTGCGGCAGCGGAGCGCGCCTGCCTTGAGCATGACGGCCAGGTGGCGAGAGACGTTCGAACGTTCGGCGCCCAGGTGATCGGCAATGTCGGCCACGCAGCGTTCGCCATCCTTGAGGTAATCGACAATCGCCACGCGCAGCGGATGGGCCACGGTTTTGATCAGGTCGGCGGTACGGGCATACAGGGCCAGGGTCGTGGGGTCGAGCATAGGAAACCTATCGTCGCGGCCAGCGTTACTACGTGATTAAATTATCACGCACTCACGTTAGGGAGTCAAGCCGTCCGCAGGCGCGTCCCAACCCCGGAAAGGTAGCGCTCCACGCGCAGTGCGATCCCAGCGCGTCAAAACAGCACACGCCGGCGGAACGGCCTGCAAAGCCCGGCCGCTAATCCGCGGTCAGCTTCAAGCCCACGATGGCCACCAGCAGCAGGGCCAGAAAGCATAGCCGGGCCAGGCTGGCCGGCTCGTCCAGCAAGACGATGCCCAGCACCACGGCGCCCGCCGCGCCAATGCCGACCCAAACCGCGTAGGCCGTGCCGATCGGCAGCGTGCGGGCGGCCACGGACAATAGGAACATGCTCAGCACGATTCCAAGAATCGTCAGCACGCTGGGCCACAGCCGCGTGAAGCCCTCGGTGTATTTCAGCCCAATGGCCCAGCCGGTCTCCAACAGTCCGGCCACGACAAGAATCAACCACGCCATCGCTGCGCTCCTCTGCGTTAGGCGTCGTCTTGTCGTAACCGGGTACGGCGCATCTCGTCCGGGGCCGGAATCGGCCGCTGCGAAGAGTATAGCGCGAGCCCGAATGAACGGCCAAGATCACGTCACACTGATCGCGCGTTCTTGCCAACAGCCTTTCCGAGCCATCGGCACGGAGCTCCCGGCGGCCTGCGTCTTAGGAGACAAAGCACCCGTTGAATCATTAGGCAATTGCAAGGATTTACAGCTTCCCTCGCTAAAGAATTGTGCAGTTTTGATCCTTACTTTTGTGTAAGCACCTCAAGATCCCGTAAAAGCCGGGAATTTTCTTCCCCAAAACGGACGGCACGCGGCTTGCTAGCTGCTGCCCGCGCCGAACCCGTGTCACCGCCTGGTGGCTTCGGCACTGTCCTTCTCTTAGCGGAGCGATTGCCATGCTATTTCTGCGCGCGTGTCGTTGTTGGCTCCTTGTACCCTGCCTGGTTGGCCTGGCGCTGACCGCCGCGCCTCTGTGGGCGCAAGACGCACCTCCGGCCAGCGAACCGGCCGCCACGGCCGAAGCGCCGGCCGCGCCCGCCCCTGCCCCGCCCCCCACCAACGCCGAACTCAAAGTGGCGATGGACACGGTCTGGGTCATGATCGCCGGCTTTCTGGTGTTCTTCATGAACCTGGGCTTTGCCTGCGTCGAGTCGGGCATGTGCCGGCACAAAAACGCGGTGAATATTCTCTCCAAGAACTTCATCGTGTTCGCGGTCACAACCATCGGCTTCTGGGTGTTGGGCTGGGGCCTGATGTTCGGCAACGGCACGCCTTACTTCGGTAAAGACGGCCTGTGGCTGCTGCAAGGGGCCGACAACAGCCCCGCCACGGCCAGTGCCTACTCGGGCGATTACTCGGCCATCAGTTGGCCGGGCGTGCCGCTGGGCGCCAAGTTCTTCTTCCAGCTCGTCTTCGCCGGAACCGCCGCCACGATCGTCTCAGGCGCGGTTGCCGAACGCATTAAGTACCTGTCGTTCATTGCCTTTTCGGGCATTATGGCCATCGCCATCTACCCGATTTGCGGTCACTGGATTTGGGGCGGCGGTTGGCTTTCGGGAATGGGTTTTGTTGACTTCGCCGGCTCCACGGTCGTGCACTCCGTGGGCGGCTGGGCCGCGCTAACGGGCGTCTACATTCTGGGACCTCGGCTCGGCAAATACGGCCCCGGCGGCAAGACGAACGCGATTCCGGGCCACAACCTTACGGCCGCCACGATCGGTTGCTTGATTCTTTGGTTTGGCTGGTTCGGGTTTAACCCCGGCAGCACGATGGGCGTTGACGCCGTGGCGATTTCCGAAATCGCGCTCACGACCAACACCGCCGCCGCCGCTGGCGCGCTGGTGGCAACCGCCGTGGCCTGGATTCTCTTAGGCAAGCCCGATCTGGGCATGACGCTCAACGGCTGCCTCGCGGGTCTGGTGGCGATTACTGCTCCTTGCGCGTTCGTGACCCTTCCTGTCGCGGCCCTCATCGGGGCCCTCGGCGGTGCGCTCGTCGTCTTCGGCGTGCTGTTCTTCGACCGCATCAAGGCCGACGATCCGGTGGGCGCTACCTCAGTGCACTTGCTGAATGGAGTATTTGGCACGCTCTGCGTGGGCCTCTTCGCCACGCCCGAGCGCCTTGCCCGAAGCGGCAACACCGAGCAAAAGGCCGGCTTGTTCTACGGCGGGGGCACCGAGCAGCTAGTCGATCAGTTGGTCGGCGTGTTGGCGTGCGGTGCCTACGTGATTATCGTTTCGGCAATCGCCTGGTTCGCCATCAAAACCGTGATGGGGCTGCGCGTCTCGGCCGAGGAAGAACATGCGGGTCTCGACGTCGGCGAACACGGTCACCAGGCCTACGCCGGCTTCCAATTCATCGACTGATCGACAGTTGCTGAAGCGGCGATACATTCGGGATCTGGTCTCCGCATGACCAGAAGGACACCTGACTTGGGCGGGTCGATTCTGTCGGCCCGCTCAAGTTGGGGTGCATCCGGACCGCGCCTATCGCTCGCCGCCACACCCGCGGTCGGCCGTCATCGACGCCGGCCGCGCAACTCTGGCCGGCCGTCAGTCGCGGTCGCTGCAAAAGACGATCCACTCGCCGTCGCTCGACCAGTGCGGGTCCTTGTTCTGCCCTTTCTGGCCCGGTATCACTCGCGGCGTCGAGGTGCCGGACACTTCGAGCAGCCAGATCAAATACTTGTTATCGATGGCCAGTTGCTTGCCATCGGGCGACCACGATACCGAGCCCCCCTGACCGCCGCGCATGCGCACCACGCTACGGGCCGGCTTCGCTGCGACATCCACGATCAGCAAAGGCCGGGCGCCGCCTCCAGCCGCTTTGGTCTGCGCCGTCAGCGCCAGATATCTGCCGTCGGGCGACCAGTTGTAGCCGCCGTAGATGTTATCGAAAGGCGTATCGAACAACTCGCGCGCTTCGCCACTGACCAAATCGATGATTCGCAGATTCTTGTGATCGGTCACCGCCAATTGGCTGCCATCGGGCGACCAGCGGCCACATACCCCCGCGGCAATTTCCGTCTGGCCTGTGCCGTCCAGGTTCTGCACGAACACGCTGGGTTGCTGGCTGTACAGGTCATAGGCCAGTTGCTTGTCGTCGGGAGACCAGTCGGGCCGGGCGTCGCTGCCCAGCGAGCGCAAGCCCGTGCCGTCGGCGTTGACGACGTACACCTCGCGTTTGCCGCGCGCCGTCGTGACCGCGTCGAAGGCAATTTGCTTGCCGTCGTGCGACCAACGCGGGGAAGAATGATCGCCGCTGCCCGCTTGGACAACTTTGCGCGCCTGGCTGCCGTCGGGCTTCATCACAAAGACGGCCCAGTTCGAATCTTGAGCGCTGGCGTGCGCGGCGACTATCACCATCACCAGCAGGATTCC
This sequence comes from uncultured Planctomycetaceae bacterium, assembly GCA_964585335.1. Taxonomy (GTDB): domain Bacteria; phylum Planctomycetota; class Planctomycetia; order Pirellulales; family PALSA-1355; genus CAZPED01. Next base: position 7,289 of record CAZPED010000031.1, read on the forward strand.
AGTCTTTGCCAACTGCATCCGCATGATGCCGCTCCTGGGTCGTGCATTTTGCTTGATAAGTCCGGCTGGCCCGCCGCGTTGCATCGGGCCGACTGCTGACGATAATGAGGGACACAACAACCAGCCACCCTTTTTGGGCCCCACCTTCCAGGAGTGATGCCATGGCCGCTCTCACCCGACGCGAAGTCCTTAAAGCCGGCACCGGCCTGGCGCTCACGCCGTCGATCATCAACTTCTGCGGCTCGCTGGCCCACGCGGCCGATCCCTATGCCGACGCCAAGCTGGTGCCCGGCGAACCGCCCAAGCCGGCCAAGGGAAGTTTCACCGTCGCAGTGTTGCCTGACACGCAAAACTATTCTGAGCGCTATCCCGACACTTATCTAGCACAGACCAATTGGATTGTCGCCAATCGCCAGGACCGCAACATTGCCAGCGTGCTGCACCTGGGCGACATCACGAACAATAACGCGCCCCAGGAATGGACAAACGCCGCCAAGGCAATGCAGGCGCTCGACGGCAAAGTGCCCTACTGCCTGACGCCCGGCAACCACGACTATGGCCCGGGCGGCGGCTGCCAGGACCGCACCACGCTGCTGAACGAGTATTTCCCGATCGGTCAGTTTCGCGGCCAGCCGTCGTTCGGCGGCGCTTACGACCAGCAGCCCGACCGGATGGAGAATTGCTACTACCTGTTTTCGGCCGGGGGGCGCGACTTTGTCGTCATCGCGCTCGAATTCGGACCGCGCCGCGACGTAGTTCGCTGGGCCAACCAGATTGCCGCCCAGCACAAGAACCGCGAGGCCATTCTGATCACCCACGCCTATATGTACTACGACGACACCCGCTACGACTGGAAAAAATACGGCGCCAAGCAAACCTGGAATCCGCACAACTACCCGGTGGCCAAGGCCACGGCCGACGACGTCGCCGACGGTGAAGAACTGTGGAACGGCCTCGTCAAACAGCACGGCAACTTCGTGCTGACGCTCAACGGCCACGTGCTCAACGACGGGCTGGGCCGCACCGTCACAGCCACGCCCGGCGGCCGCCAGGTGCACCAGGTGCTGGTCAACTTTCAAATGCGGCCCAAGGGGGGCGACGGCTGGCTGCGGCTGCTCGAGTTCCGCCCCGACGGCATGGTGGCCGTTTACGACTACTCGCCCACGCGCAACGAGCGCAACGAATCGCCACAGAACCAGTTCGAAGTGAAACTGGCGCCGATCGCCAAGGCCTGAGCTGGCGCTGGCACGCTACACTGGCACGCCGCCGCGGCGCCTTAACCGCGGCGATGCGCCCGCTTGGTGGTCGTGCAGACGTCGACGACGCGGCCGGTTTCGGCCAGCGCCACGGGATGCCGCACGTCCCCCTCGATGGGATGCACCGACAGATGGTACGACTCGTCGCTCGTGGCCAGGTAGGGCCGCTTATCGGGCCACTCGGGACGGCGGATCTTGCCCCACGAACCGTCGCCCAAGTAGACGATGCCGTTGGTGCTGGTGTGGCCGCCCATCAGCGGAAGGGTCCGCTTGTAGGCATGATCGTGGTGCTCGAACACCGCGTCGACGTTATAACGCTCGAACAGCGGTACCCAGTACTTGCGGTTCTCGCTGCCGGTGCCGGTCTCTTCGCTATCGGAGAAGGGACGCACGCAGGGGTACGCCGGCACGTGATTGAAAACGAACACCGTCGGGCACTCTTCGCGCGCCTTGAGCGTCTTTTCCAGCCAGTCGGTCTGCTCGCCGCCAATTGGCGTGGTGTGCCCCGTGTCGAGCAGCACGAGCGACAGGTAATCGCCAAAGTCGAGGCTGGCAAAGCCCTTCTCCGGAAACAGCCCATCGAACAGGGCGTAGAAAAACGGCGCTTCGGCCCGGGTGCGGTTGTAACCACCGTTCACCTCGTGATTGCCGATGCAAGCCAACAGTGGAATCAGCCGCCCCTGCTTGTCGCGCAAGTCGCGCGAGTAGTTGCGCAGGAACTCGAGAAATGTCAGCGGACTGCGGCCGTTCTCGTAGGCGATGTCGCCGCCAATGACGACGAACTGCGGCGATTGCGCGGCCGCCACCCGGTTCGACTGCACGACCTGCGGACCGACCCCCGCGTCGCCACCCGAAACGAAATGAATCGGGTTCGTGGCCTTCGTCGGCATGGTGCGGAAGCGGAACGGCCGCGAGTCGAGCCCGACGTGAAACACGTAGTCGGTGTCGGGCTTCAGGCCCGTCAGCTCGGCGCGAAAGATCTTGAAATCGGTGAGCGGGAATGGTTTGACCGTCACGGGCTGCGAGGTCCACATGCCGCCCAACTCGGCCGCGTACCAGATGGGCCGCTGGCCTTCTTTTTCCACGCCGACCCACTGCACGGTCATGGTCGTGGTGGGGTCGCGCTGCCAGGTCAGAAACAGGGCACCCGGCTCGAAGCTGGGCTCCTTGGCAAATGCCGGTGGCATGCCGCCATCGGCCGCCCACAGCCGGCTGGCATAACTGCCGGCCAACAACAGGGAACCCGATTGCAAAAACCGCCGTCGATCGACTGAGCTCATGGCCGTGCACCTTGCGGGTGAGGACGCTTTGCCTGGAAAAGCCCATTCTAAGTCGAACCTGCCGGCTTTGCACCCCGAGAATTCGCAGTCGAGCTGTCGCCCCGTCGCCGATTGGCATTTCTACTTGGAGGGGAATGTTCGATCGAGCTACAATGGCGGCGCCGCATCCAGGTTGTGCGGATCGGCTCACGACGGCCATGGAGCACGGGCCATGTTCTCGCCACAGGCAGCAAACGGCAGTCACCCGCAACACCTGACCAGGCGCGCCGCATTGCGCGTGGGCGGAGCGACGTTGGGGGCGCTGACGCTCGCCGATCTGTTCCGTCTACGCCAGTGTGCCGCCGCGGCCAGCCTGCCGCAACGCGACACCGCCGTGATTCACGTCTTCATGGGGGGCGGCCCCAGCCATATCGACATGGTCGACATGAAGCCCGACGCGCCGGCCGAAATCCGGGGCGAGTTTCGCCCCATTGCCTCGCGGCAGCCCGGCATTCAGGTGTGCGAGCATCTGCCCCACCTGGCCGGCGCCCTCGACCGCTTTGCCATCGTGCGCTCGGTGACGCATGCCAACGCCGGCCACTTGCCGGCCTCGCACTGGATGATGACTGGCCATCAGCCGCCGCCGTCGACCACCACGAACGTCAACCCTTCGGTCGGCGCCGTCGTGGCCCGGTTGCGCGGCGGCAGCGCCGCGGGCATGCCCGGCTACGCCAGCATTCCGCGCAAACAGCTACTGGGCGGCGCCGCGTTCCTGGGTAGCGCGTGCAATCCATTCACGCCCGAGAGCGACCCCAACTCGCCCAAGTTCAGCGTGCAGAACCTGGGGCTGCCGGCCGGCATCGCCGTCGAGCGATTACAAGATCGCCGCGCGCTGCTGCACGATCTCGACCGCCTGCGCACCGACATCGACCGCTACGGCGAACTGGCCGGCGTCGACAAGTTTTCGCAGCAGGCCTTGGAAATGATCACCAGCCCCGCTGCCCAACGGGCGTTCGATCTGAATCGCGAAGACACCGCCACGCGCGATCGCTACGGCCGCACGCAGGCCGGTCAAAGCTGTCTGCTCGCGCGGCGGCTTGTCGAGGCCGGCGTGACTTTCGTCACCGTGCTTTCAGGCGGTGAGTGGGATACGCACGCCGATAACTTCGCCACGCTCAAGCGGTCGCTGCCGCCCGTCGACCGGGCACTGGCGGCGTTGGCCACCGACCTTTACGAGCGCGGGCTCGACCGCAAGGTCATGCTGCTGGTCTCGGGGGAGTTCGGACGCACGCCCACGATCAATCCGCAGGCCGGCCGCGACCACTGGCCGGGGGCCTTCTCGGTGCTGTTCTCGGGCGGCGGTTTGCAGGTCGGCCAGGTCATCGGCGCCACCGACACCAAGGCCGCCTACCCGACGACGCACCCCTACTCGCCGGGCGACGTGCTGGCCACGGTCTACGACTTTCTTGGCGTCGACTTTACGCACGAGTTTCACGATCGTAGCGGCCGCCCCGTGCGCGTGCTGCCCGAGGGGCAGCCGATCGACGCCCTGCGGGCCTAAGGTCTTCGTAGCGTCTCCGCTGGGTTTCGCTGGACTACTCACCGCGGGCCAAATGCTCGATCAGTTCGCCCAGCGACTACTTTCTCCCGTTGTCTGTTGGAACAACACCGACGAATTCGCCCCACCAACCATTCTGGAGCGCTGCGTGGCCAACGAGGACTTCGCGTCGGAACCCGTTCGTCGAGATGCCGGACTAAGCGAGGTCCGCTATCGCTACTCCCCCGAATTCGTGCCGAAAATGGCCGAGATCGGCGGCGCACTGCTCGTCGCAACCAGGCCGCACGGTCGAGTGATCGTCATTGGAATACACGACCAGCGGCCAGCCGTCGCGCTGCATCACTTCGACGATGCGCGGAGCACGGCCGTGCACATGCAACACATCGCCGTGGGTACGCGGCGTGGAGTGTGGATGCTGCTCAGCGCCCCCGCCCTAGCGCCGCAGTTGCAGCCGGCCGGCAAATTCGACGCGTGCTACCTGGCCCGCGAGGCGCGTCTGACAGGCGACATTCACTGCCACGCCCTGGCCTTCGCCGGTGACGAGTTGTGGCTGGCGAACACACTCTTCTCGTGCCTGTGCACGCTGCATCCCGACTACAGCTTCGTGCCGCGCTGGCGACCGCCGTTCGTCACGCAGCTGGCCGCCGACGATCGTTGCCATTTGAGCGGCCTGGCGGTCGACGGTGGCCAGCCGCGGCTGGTTTCCGTGCTGGCCGAAACGAACACGCCCGCCGGTTGGCTGGCGGCGCCGATCACCAGCGGCGCGCTGGTCGACGTGGCCAGCGGCGCCACCGTCTCGCGCGGGCTGACGCTGCCTCATTCGCCGCGTTTGCACGCCAATCGTGTTTGGGTGCTCAATTCGGGGCTGGGCTCGCTGGAAGCGGTGGACCCGGCCTCGGGGCGGCGCGACGTGGCCGCCGCGCTGCCCGGCTTCGCCCGCGGCCTAGCCTTTCACGAGCATTACGCGGTCGTGGGCCTGTCGCGTTTGCGCCCCTCGGCCCGATCCGCCGAGTTGCCCATTGCTTTACACGCCGATCAGCTGAAGTGCGCCGTCGCCATCGTCGACCTGCGCAGCGCCCAAACCGTGGCGTTTCTCGAGTTTGAAGCGGGCGTGGACGAGATTCTGGACGTACAACTGCTGCCCGGCGTGCGCTGCCCTTCCCTCGCCGGCCCCAACGTCGAGCAGGACGGCGCGAAAGACATTTGGCTGGTGCCCACGCCCGAGATCGCCCAGCGCGCCGTCGCCGCGCAGGCCCCGGCGCCGCCAGCACCCGAGCTGACCGACGAGCAAGTAACGGCGCTCGTGCGCTCAAGCCTGGCCATGCAGCAGCAAGGGCGATTCGCCGAAGCCGTCGAGGCACTGCAAAAGGCCGTCAACGCGCGCCCCAGTTCCGCCGAACTGTGGAACTACCTGGGCAACGCCTGGCAGAATCTCGGCCCGCAAGACCGGGCGCTCGATTGCTACCAGCACGCTACGGCGGCCAATCCGCAATTCGCCCCCGCTCATCAGAACCTGGGCTACCTGCTGATCAACATGGGCCGGCTCGACGCGGGCCTGGAACATTTGCGCCA
>CAZPED010000032.1:0-12767 GCA_964585335.1 uncultured Planctomycetaceae bacterium
GACGGACTGATGCAGACCTACTCCGAAAAACCCGACGTCGATTTTTGGATCGGGCTGGGAATCTATTGTTTCTCGCCACGGGCGTGTCGATTCGTGCTGCCGGACGTGCCGCTGTCGATGCCGCGGTTGTTGACGCGACTGCGGGCCGCCGGCGAAGTGGTGCGTTGTTTCCGTAGCGAGGCCAGTTGGTTCGATATCGGCCGGCCGGAGAGTTACCGCCAGGCGCAGCAGTTTTGCGAGTCGGTGCCGCCAAGCCTGCCGATGCGCCGCGCCGCTTGAAGAGGTTGAATCAGATGCGTTACTTGATCACCGGCATTAATGGATTTATCGGGCGGCACCTCGCGGCCCGGCTGCGACAAGAGCCGGGGGCCGTGGTGCTGGGCACCGGGCGGCGCCAGGCCGCGGCGGTGTGCGTGGCCGACTATCTGGTGTGCGACCTCACTTGCCGCACGAGCACGGCGAGGCTGGTTGCGTGGGCCAGGGCCGACGTCGTATTTCACCTGGCCGGCCGATCGAACCACGGCGACTGGCGCGATATCGAGCGCCATAACCTGCACGCCTATCACTCGCTGTGGGATGCGCTGCGGCAGGTGTCGGCGCGTCCGGTACGGTTGCTGGTGGTCGGATCTGCGGCCGAGCTGGGAGATTTGCCCGCCGAGTCGCTGCCGGCGACGGAAGCAACGCCGTGCCGGCCACTGACGCCTTATGGTCGTAGCAAACACGCGATCACACGTCACGCATGCGAGCACGGCTCGGGCAGGGGCCTGGTCTCGGCCGTCGTAGCGCGAACATTCAACCTGGTGGGCCCCCGGCTGGACAGCCGGTTGGCGCTCGGGAGCTTCGCGCAGCAATGCGTCGAGTGCCTGCACGGGCGACGCACGACCATTCACTGCGGACCGCTCGTCTGCCGCCGCGACTACGTTGACGTGCGCGACGCGGTCGAGGCGTATCTGGCCCTCGTGCGCAGCGGCGAGCCTGGGCAGATTTATAACGTGTGCTCTGGCGTTGGTTACCAAATGGCCCACCTGCTCGACCGAATGTTGACGATCCTGGCAATCCGGCCCGAGATCGTGACCGACGCCAGCGCGGCGCCGGCCGGACCGAGCGCGGTGGTGGGCGATGCGACGAAAACGAGCAGGCTGACCGGATGGCGCAGCATTACCGCCATCGACGACAGCCTGGCGAGTCTACTGGCGCATGCGATGGAGCGTGGTGCCGTAAATATGAAGGCAGCCTGAAATCGAAAGGGGAGTGGGAAATGATTCTCGTGTTGGGTGGATCCGGTCATGTTGGCAAGGCGTTTGGCCGATGCTTGCAACGCCGCGATATCCCGTATCAAAGCGTCAGCCGGCGGGAGTGCAACTACTACGACTCCCGGCAGCTCGACCAGTTGATCAGGCAAGCGCGGCCCGAGTTCCTGATTAACGCGGCGGGGTTTACGGGCGTGCCGAACGTGGACGCTTGCGAGCGGCAACAGCATGCCTGCCTGCGAGCCAACACCATTTTGCCTGCCATGGTGCGCGACGCATGCCGCCGGCACGACTTGCCCTGGGGGCACGTTTCGTCCGGATGTATCTACCAGGGTGACGGGCCGAACGGACGAGGCTATTCGGAAGAAGATCAGCCCAACTTCTGTTTCGAGCGCGGCAACTGCAGTTTCTACTCGGGGTGCAAAGCGCTGGCCGAGCAACTGCTCGACTCCGCCGCCTGCTGTTATATCTGGCGGCTGCGCATGCCGTTCAGTCACCACGACGGGCCACGCAACTACCTGTCCAAGCTGATGCGCTATGAGCGGCTGCTCGACGTGCGCAACAGCCTTTGCCATCTCGACGATTTCGTCGAGGCCTGTATCGATTGCTGGCAGCTGCGCGCGGACTACGGAACTTACAACCTGACCAATCCCGGGTCGATCACCACGCGCGAGGTGGTCGAGATGATCCACCACAACGGGCTGGTAGAGCGGGACTTCGCGTTCTTTGCTTCCGAGGCCGAGTTCATGCGCACCGCGGCCCGCGCTCCACGTTCGAGTTGCGTGCTCGACACCACGAAGGCGCGGCTGGCGGGGTTGAAGATGCCGCACGTCGTCGACGCCCTTCAGGATGCCCTCGAGCGGTGGCGTTGGGAGGAGCAGCCGGCGATTCTGCGACTGCCGCAGCACGCGGCGCTGCAAAGTCGCGCAGCGTGAGCTGAGACTAGCCAAGAACCACGGCGCTGCCGCGTGCTGATGCTCATTGGCACACGCTACAGCGCCGTGGCACCTTGCCGGGCGGCGGCCCGGCGGCTTGATGGAGTTCCACCTCGCCGTGTATCCTACTCGTTGCGATGATTGTGCGCCGCCCGGGCGGCAAGGGCGCACAACCTGGCCTGGCAATGCTTTCGCGGCGTCGCCAGGCAATCGTGGCAATGCTGGCAAGCAAATGGCATTGCTCTTGCAGCGACTGAGGCGGGGTGGAAGGACTCTCAATGCCAGTCATGATCGAAGCGGTTGAGCTGACCAAGACTTATTCGGGCGAAGTGCCCGTCGAGGCGCTGCGCGGCGTCAGCTTTCAAATTCAGGAAGGCAGCTTTGTGGCCATCATGGGCCCATCGGGCTCTGGCAAGAGCACGCTGCTGCACATATTGGGGGCTCTCGAGTCTCCCACCAGCGGCCGCCTGCTGCTGGAAGGGGCCGATACGGCCCGGCTGAGCGATGAGCAGCGCGCCGCGCTGCGGCGCAGGCGCATCGGCTTCGTATTTCAGCACTTCAACTTGCTGCCCATTTATTCGGCCATCGAGAACGTGGCCTTGCCGCTACGGCTCGAAGGCGCCGGCAAGCAGCAGGCCCAGGCTGAAGCCATTCGAATGCTCGACCTGGTAGGGCTGGAAAAACGCAAAAAGCATTTGCCCAGTCAGCTCTCGGGGGGCGAACAGCAGCGCATCGCCGTGGCTCGCGCCCTGGTCGCGCGGCCCGCGATCATTTTAGCCGATGAGCCGACCGGCAACCTCGACTCGGCCAACGGCGAGCACTTGATTGATCTGTTGCGCCAGCTCGTGGACGAGCAGGGGCAGACGATCGTGATGGTGACGCATGATCCGGTGGTGGCCGCGCGCACGGATCGGGTCATCCACATGCGCGACGGAGTGATCACTTCCGATCTGGAGCCCGCGGGGGCTGCCGCGGGCGATGCGGCCACCGCGGAGAACCGGTCATGATTGTCTGGCAGCATGCCCTGCGCGAGGTGCAGCGCCGGCCAGGTCGCGAGTTGCTCAGCCTGCTCAGCGTAGTGATTTCGGTTGCCGCGGTCATCGCGGTCAGCTCGGCCACCGAGTCGACGCGCCGGGCCTACCAACAGGTGTTTCAGAACTTGACCGGCCGGGCCGACCTGGAAATCGTCGCGGCCAGCGGCGGGCACTTCAGCCAGCGGGTACAGGCCGAACTCATGACCCTGCCAGGCATCGAGGCGGTCGTGCCGGTGATGCATCGCGGCACGATTGTTTACGCCCACGATCAGAAGGCCAAAGTCGTGGCCCTGGGCATTGTTCCCGGCGATGCCCAGGCGACTTCGGGCATCAAGCTGCTGGCGGGGCGCATGCCCAAGGCCGCGGGCGAAACGGCCATCCAGTCGGATCTGTCGAAAGCGCTCGAGCTGACGGTCGGCGACGGAGTACGCTTGCTGACCTCCGCGGGGCTGCGCCGCTATCGGATCACGGGCGTTGTCGAACCGGAAAGCGCGGCGCGTTTGCGTCAGGGAGGGATGCTGGTCATTCCCTTGGCAAACCTGCAGCGCGACTTTCACGCCTCGGGAGAGATCGACTCGTTACAGCTGCAGCTGACCTCGTCGTCGGCGCCTCACGAAGTCGAGTCGGCCATTGCTCGCAGGTTGCCCGAGGGATTGCGCGTGCAGCGGCCTTCGGCCCGCAGCGGGCTGGCGGAAGAGACGCTGCTATTGACCGAAGTCAGCCTGGAGATGGCCAGCACGCTGTCGTTGACGACGGCGCTGTTCATCGTGCTGAGCATTTTTCTGATGAGCGTGGGCGAACGCCGCCGCGAGCACTCGATCATGCGAGCGCTGGGGGCATCACGCGTGCAACTGGTGCGAATCATTTGCGCCGAGGCGCTGCTGGTGGGCCTGGCGGGCACGGTGCTGGGCGTTCCCCTCGGAATGCTCTGCAGCCGGTACCTGGCCACGGCGATGGCTCGGCTCCTGCAAATTAACGTCCTCGATGTTCCGGCGCCGGCCTGGGGGCTCGTGGTTGGCAGCATTGCCGGGCCGGTCATTTGCCTGCTGGCGGCCGCTTATCCGGCTTTCAAGGTCTCGCGTGTCAGTCCGATGGAAGGCCTGCGGCAGGCCGAAAGCGTCGAAGCGGCGCGGGCCAGCCGCTGGCCGGCAATCGTCGGGCTGGTGGGCCTGGTGGTCTCGTCGCTGTTGTCGCTCGCCTCAGTACGCGGCGCGTTGCCGGTGTGGGCGGCCGTGGCGGGGCTCGTGCTGTCGATGGTTTCGTTGGTCATGCTCATCCCGTTTGTATTTCAGTTGGCCGTTGGCGCATTCAGCTATCCGGTGCGCTGGCTGCTGGGCCTGGAGGGAGAGATTTCCGAGCGCGTGCTGCTGCGGCGGATTGTCCGCAGCGCGCTGACGGCCGGAGTGTTGTTCGTGGCCATGTCGTCGGCCGTGGGCACCAGCAACGCCGCATTCAGCATTTCGCGCGACGTGAGCACCTGGTACGAGCGGACGATCACGGGAGACTATTTGCTGCGGCCCATGATGCCGGAAATGACCGGAGAGGAGGGGGCCCACATGGACGAGAAACTCGGCGTCGAAATCAAGCGGCTGCCGCAGGTGGCATTGGTCGATGGCGTGCGGCTGGCCCGGGTCGCCATTGGCCAGAACGAAGCCATGCTGATGGCCCGAGACTACGATCTTTATGACGAGGCGCCGCTCGACGTCGTCGAGGGCGACCCGGCCGACGTTGGCCGACAGCTGCAGCAAGGTGCGATCGTCGTGGGCTCGGTGCTGGCCGAAAAGGCTAAGATCCACGTGGGCGACACGCTGCATGTGACGCTGGGCGAAAAAAGCCAACCGTTTCGCGTGGCGGCCATTACCACGGAGTATACTTTCGGAGGCGCCATCGCCTCGGTCGATCGGGATGTTGCCAAACGCGTGTTCCAACTCGACGGGGTCGACACGTTCCTGATCAAGGCCCGAGCCGACGAGGCGCCGCAGTTGGCCGCGCCGCTCGAGGCCTTGGCCAAACGCGAAGGGCTGCTACTGCAATCGTTTGTCGAGCTGCAGCAGTTGATTCAGTCGATGGTCAATGGCGTCACGGGCGGATTGTGGGTGCTGTTGGGGTTGGGGCTGGCCGTGGGCGGCCTGGGAGTCGTCAACACGCTGATGATGAATGTCCTTGAACAAACTCGCGAACTGGGGATGCTGCGGGCCATGGGCATGGCCCGCGGCGGCATCGTGAAGACCGTTATCGGACAAGCGGCGTACTTGGCGCTTGTGGGCATCTTGTTTGGCCTGGTATCGGGTATTTCGCTGGCCTATTCGCTCAACTTGTGTCTGGCGTCGATGTTTGGCCGGCACGTGACGTTTTATCTCGATCCGCTGTTTCTGAGCACGCTGGTGATTTTGTCGTTTGCCGTGGTGTTGTTGGCGTCGCTGTTGCCGGCCCGCCGGGCGGCTGCGCTTAGTCCCATCCAGGCTATACAGGAGTGACGGTTTGCCGTCCACACGCGGCAAGCGGTCAGCCCCGGATCATGAAGTGCCTTGCCCTATTGAGCCTGATGCTGGCGGCCGCCGGGGCCGCGCAGAACAAGCCCCTGTTCGACAGCGGCCAACAGGAGGTGACGTTCGTTTTGAAAGACCGCGCCGGAATTACGCCGCGGCTGGTGCTGTTCAACACGCCCGCTCAATCTGGCACGGCCGACAGCATTAATTACTGGCGCGACACGCGAACCGTCGTCAAGTCGGGCGTGGCCGTCGATTTCAAGGGAATCCGCTTTTTTCGCTCTCCGCGCGATCCCGACCGTCTGAGTGTCCGCCTGGTCGGCATCAAGAATGAATTGGAACTGGGCGCCAGTCTGTCGCTGGCCAGCCTGGAAACAGGCAAGCCGCTCGAACTGCATTTTGGCCCCGTGAGCCTCGGCGGCGGCATTGTCACCGGCACCACCGACGCCGAAATGACGCTGCAGTACCTGCCCGAATCGCGAACGTTGCGAATCGCCGAGGTCTCTGGACAGTTCGAGTGGAAACGGCTGTTCAGCGAAGCCCAAAAAGACTCGGGCAAGCTGACCGACGTCACTGGCGAAGTTGGCAATTTGCCACCGGGCGGCGCGATTCTCAAGCCGCCGCCGAGCGTGGCCTCAGGCCGCCTGCGCTAAGGCAGCGTGCCGCCGTGGCGCGCGGCGATCGCTCGCTTCTGGCAGAGCATGACGCAGCGGCGACATGGACCAAGGGCAGCAGATTCTCTCTTGCAAGTGTGCGGATCGCGTCGCTTTGCGTGCTGCTGGGCACATAGACTTGTCGCTCGCTGGCGGAGGGCTAAACTTGCGAGGCACGCGTGGGGGCTGTCGTGCAGCCTCGCAACGACGCATGTCCGTTAATTCCAACTAGGAGCCTGGTTGTCATGACGAAGCGTACGTGGACTGCCGCGCTGTTGATTGTTGCTTGCCTGATGTCGAGCCTGACGCTGGCCCAGGTCACACAGGGCAAGACGCGGCTGCTGAAGACCAAGCAGCTCATGAAGGGACTCGTCGCGCCCAATTGCGGCGAAATCGGCGAAGGCCTGAAGAATGGTCCCGCCAACGACAAGGCCTGGCAAGACCTGGCCACCAAGGCCGCGCTGTTGAATGAAGCCAGCTACGTGCTGATGGACGATGGCCGGTGTCCCGACGCCGTGTGGGCCGATGCGGACAAGACGCTGCGCGAATGCAGCGCGGTGCTGGTGGAAAAACTCGAGGCCAAGGACGCGGCGGCCGCCCAGGAAGCTTTTCAAGCCATGACCAAGTCGTGCGCGGCGTGCCACAAGGCCCACAAGAAGTAAACGGCCAACCTAACCTGGCCACGTTTGCCCGTTGATGACGCGCCGCCGACCGTGGATCTCGTTGCGGTCGGCGGCGCGATACTTTTCGGACAGGTTGAATGCGCGGCCAGTTGCCCGCGTTCAATCGGCGAGTACCGCCGCACATGCGCGCCGCAGGAATTCGGTGTACTGCCAGCCGCCGCTGCCGCCGGTCTGCCGGGTGACGACCAAATCGAGGCTGGGCACGAAGGCAATGAGTTGCCCGCCGGAGCCGGGCTTGTAGCGTGCGTCGGGCGGAATGCCCGCGCCCCCTTCTTCGCCCGGACCGGTCAGTCTTGCGGGAATGCTCCAGCCGTGAGTGAAGCTTTGCGCATTAATGCCAAAACGCAGCTCGGGGCTCTGCACGGTGTGCGTTGGGGCGGCGGTCTCGTCGACAAACCACTGCGGAATAACTTGCCGATCGCGCCAGCGGCCGTTGTGGTTCAGGCAGTAAGCGATGCGCGCGAGATCGCGGGCCGGCATTCCCAATCCGTGTGAAGGATGCCGGCCATGTTTCGCGTCGCCATCGTAGAACTGAAACCACCAGTGCTCGATGCCCAGCGGCGCGAATAAGGCTTCGATCGCGAACTCGTCGTAGGGTTTGCCGGTGACTGTCTCGCACACCAACGAAGCGTGGGCCAGTCCGTGCGTCGAATAGCCGCAAGCGGTGCCAGGATCGAACGCCAGTTTCTCGGTCTTCGGGTCGCCCGTGTGGCCAAGAATGTACTGCCAGGTGCCGTCGTTGCGGGCGCGGGTAGCTTCCGGGCAGATACCGGACGTGTGATTGAGCAATTGCTTGACCGTGATTTGCGCTTTGCGCGGATCGCTTAGCGGCTGCGCCCAGGGAATGAAATCGAACGCTGGGTCGGAGAATTTCATTCTGCGGGGAGTGAGTCCCTGCTGGCTGCGCTCCGCGGCGATGGCCAATACCGTGGCGCACACCGCCTTGGATACGGATGCCACGCGGCGAGCGTCTGTGCTGGCACTGTTGCCGCGCTCGACTTCCAAAACGACGTAGCCGCGTCGTACGACGACGGCGGCAAAGTCTCGCTCGTCCGAGGCCAGCAGCCACTCGCGCAGTTCGGCCAGCTTTTGCGGGTTCATGCCCGCCGACCGGCTGATCTCGCCGTCGTCGGTGAGCTTTCGCCAACCTCCGGCCGATTCGGGCGGCGGATAGTAGATCTGCGCGGCAGATTGCGGTGAGCTCACGCGGTTCGGCGTGGGCGACTCGGTTTCGTCTGCCGGCAGCGCGGCGGCCAGCCACAACCCAAGGCACCCCCAACAGCAAGCCGAGAGCGAACGATGCATGGTCTTGTCCTCGAGGGGTATGCTGAGCTGTGCAAGGAGTCTGGCTGCCGACGTTAGGTCTAGCAGCGGGCTCCGAGCAGACTTCACGGTCGACAGGTTATTCGGGCGACATTTCGGCCAGATGCAGCGCGGCGTCGGCGGCTGTGTCAGTAGCAGTTCAAGCCGCGGTGGTCGAACGACTCGGAGATGCTCGTTGGAGGATAATCGCGAGGCTTGCGTCTGGTACCGTCAGAAGCCCTTTCAGATTGGCAGCCACGGTCGCTCAAGTCAAACCGCCGGAATTGGCCACAGCGCTTGCGAGTCATGCACTGGGCAACGCCCGCTCGGTGCTGCTCTACCTCGATCTCGACTACGACCGGCTCGTGGCACCGGGAACCGTCAACGGCGACGGGCCGATCGAGGTTCTCGGATCACATGCGCTCAATGCCGGCCACTGATCGGTCGCTTGGGACTTCTTGCCTCGGTGTGGAACGGGGGGCCATTTCAAAGGTCTGTCCACTCGGAACGCTTAGTACGGTTGAGGCCGCCCGGGGCGACTGCTCATACCGAGCGCGGGATGTTCGAACAGGTTGGTTACGGTGGCGGCACGTCGGGGGGACCGATTGCCGTTGGGGGCAATACTCTCAACCGCCTCGAGCTACAGCTCTTGCGCGACTGCGCAGGGGCGTGGCGCTGAACGAAACAGCGCGGCACAGCCACGGCGGCAAGGCGACCAGGTGTGCTATAGTGCTCACTGCAATGGAACCAGAGCTCACGGGTGAGGAGACAACATCATGGCAACGATGCGCGCGGTTCAGGTTTCTCGTCCCGGCGGCCCCTTGGAGTTGGTCGAGCGGCCGATTCCCGAGCCGGGGCCCGGTCAGGTGCGAATCAAAGTGCAGGCCTGCGGCATCTGCCATAGCGACGCGCTCACTAAGGATGGCTCCTGGGCCGGCATCCAATATCCACGCGTGCCGGGGCACGAAGTGATTGGCGTGATCGACGCGGTGGGCAAGCAGGTGCCGCCGCGGTGGACGGCTGGTCAACGAGTGGGCGTGGGCTGGCACGCCTGGCACTGCGGCTATTGCGACGCCTGCCGCCGCGGCAACTTTTTTGCCTGTCAGACGGGCGTTCAGGTGTCGGGCGTATCGCTCGATGGCGGCTACGCCGACTTCATGATCGCGCCGGCCACGGCCTTGGCCGTGCTGCCCGAGGCGCTAGCCAACGCGGCGGCTGCGCCCCTGATGTGCGCGGGCCTGACGACTTACAACGCGCTGCGCAACAGCGGCGCCAAACCTGGCGACCTGGTCGCCGTCCTCGGCATCGGCGGGCTGGGACATTTGGGTGTGCAGTATGCCGCCAAGATGGGTTTCCGTACGGCCGCCATCGCCCGGGGCCAGGACAAAGAGCCGCTGGCCAAGGAACTGGGCGCCGTGCACTATATCGACAGCAAAACCACGGACCCCGCGGCTGAGTTGAACAAGCTCGGCGGCGCCAAGGTGGTGCTGGCCACGGTTACCAACGGGCAGGCCATGGCCGCCGCACTAGGCGGACTGGGGCCGCTGGGCCGCCTGATGGTGCTGGGCGCGGCGCCCGAGAATATTGAACTGCCACCGCTGGCCCTGATCATGGGCCGCCGCGCCGTCGAAGGCTGGTACTCGGGCACGTCGATCGACGCCGAAGAAACGTTGAGTTTCAGCCAGCAAGCGGGGGTGCGTTCGATGAACGAGTTCTTCCCGCTAGAGCGCGCAGCTGAAGCCTACGACCGCATGATCACCGGCCGGGCGCGGTTTCGCGTCGTGCTGACCATGGACGGCAAATAGCCTGGGCCGCTGCCACGGGCGCGCGGCGCAAATGCCAACGACGGCTGGCTTGCCATCAGGAGTGCGTGCATGTCGATCGAGGAATATCAGAACCTGGTTATCGGCTGCGGCGCGGGCGGAAAACTGTTGGGATGGACGCTGGCTGCGCGCGGCGAAAAGACGGCTGTCGTCGAGCGGTCGATGATCGGCGGCGCGTGTCCGAATGTGGCTTGCCTGCCCAGCAAGAACGTGATTCACAGCGCCAATGCACTGGCGCTCGTCGACCCGCGATGGGGGCTGGGAATCACCAAGGGGCAGGTCGACGTCGACATGCCGGCCGTCGCACGGCGGAAGCGCAAGATGGTCGAGGGGCTGGTCGCCATGCACCGCGACAAGTTCAAGGCCAGCGGCGGCGAACTGGTGATGGGCGAGGCCCGCTTTACCGGCCCCAAGACCGTGGAAGTCGCCCTGGTTGGTGTTGGCTGTTGACGCGCGCGGTGATCGCCGATATAGTTGCCTAGGCAACAATTGGGCGTATTTCTTCCGCGGACGGCCCATGGCGAAATACAATCGCGTCAGCCAGCTGGACGAACATCTCGGCTACTGGTTGCGGTTCGTCTCGAACCATGTTTCTCACTCCTTCATGCGAAAGGTCGAGGCCAAAGGCGTGACCGTGGCCGAATGGGCCTTGATGCGACAAATGCTCGCGTTGGGACCAGGCAGCCCCAGCCGCCTGGCCGAGCAGTTGGGCATGACGCGAGGGGCAATCTCGAAGCTGGTCGAGCGGTTGTGTGCCAAGGGGTTGGTCGAACGCGCTCCGGCCGGAAGCGACCGCCGCTGTCAGAGTGTATCGCTGACGGCCAAGGGCGCCCGGCTCGTGCCCATGCTGGCCCGACTGGCGGATGCAAACGATCAAGAATTCTTCGGTCACTTGACTGGCAAACAGCAGGCCGACCTGGCGGCAGCGCTGCAGGACATCGCGAGCCGGCACGGCTGGAAAGACATCCCGCTGCAATAATTGTCACTTGGACGGCCAGTCAAACGGAGCAGACCATGAACACCGATCAGGCAATGGTGATTTTAGAGACGGTGCGCGGGACCCACACGGGTAGCATGACCTTTCCCGACATCGTGTCGCGATTGCGCGATATTGGCGTGGAACGGTACCACGCCGACTACAGCCGGCAGGAAAAGACGTTTTACTTTGCAGATGGCAGTTCGCTCGTGGTGACGATCCCCTGGGGCAGCTTCCCAATGGCCCGCGAGTTTTCGGTCAACGACGTGGAGGTCGCCGTGCGACAAAGCCAGCGCAGCGAGCACACCTACGCAGATTTCCTTCGCAAGACGATGGCGGCCGGCTGCGTGGGCTATTTTGTTCAAATCAGCGGACGCCGAGCGATCTACTTCGGCCGCAATGGCGAAACGCACGTGGAAATGTTTCCTTCACCGCTGCTCGAGTAGGGGGCCACGGTGCTCGAAACGAAAAGCAAGCAATACCGGGGCGGATAGACTCGGCGGGGCCGCGGCGATTGGAATTGCTTGTGACTGGCCCGGCCCGCTAAAATTCTCGGCCGGTCTGCCCTTCCTTCAGTTTCGGGACGCTGAGCCATGAAGCAAGCGCTGTTCGCGTTGATGGGCGTCGTGGTGGGCATGCTCGTGACGCTGGTGCTGGTCGTGGCGGTCGAGGCCTTTAGCGCCGTGGTTCATCCGTTTCCAGCGGACTTTGGCGGCACGCCCGACGAGATGTGCCGGCACGTCGAGCGCTACCCGGCGTGGGTGTTGGCCGTCGTGGTGCCTGCCTGGGCCGCCACCGCGTTTGCGGGCGTGCTCGTTGCGCGACTCGTCGGTGGGGTCCGCGCGGCGGCGCTTGTCGGTCTGCTGGTGCTGGCCGGTTTGCTGCTCAATATTTCAATGTTGCCGTATCCGTGGTGGTTCAAGGCCGCAACTCTGGTCTTAATTCCGGCAGTCATTTTTCTGGGCACGCGCTCACTGAGCCGTCCCATCGCCATTGGCAGCGGCGAAGGCGACTAGACCATCGTGGCGCGGAGCGGTGCTGCGCGGTTAACCACGACCTGCGTCGGATGAGCGGCGAGGAGAGCGGCTCACGAACGCGCCATCGCGCGAGACCCGCGCTTGACGGCCACGTATAGCAGCAACGCGCTGCTGCCAACAAGCAGCGATGAGCGAAGCAGGCTGGCCTCGGCCAAGGAAAGGCCCAGGCCCGTCCACATTGCCACGTAAGCGGCCACGCAGAGCGGGCACTTGGGCATCAGCCCCCAGAGCCCGATCGTGACGACCGTCAAGCCGATGTCACGGCCGTGACGCCAGCGCTTTGGCGAGCGCTCCGCTCCGAGTCGGCAGCCGCAGGTTAGTGTTTCGGCGTTTCGTGGCAGCATGATCCGATGCTCTGCACGGCAGGCGAGTATTTGTCGTGGTGGCGCAGCCAAGCCATCGTCGTTGGCAAACCGGCCTCGTCGCGTCCCTTGGGTGCGCGATCGAGAATCGCATAGGCCCCCAGCAACACGTCCAGGCCACGGCCGTAGGTCGAATAGGTATGAAACACGGCGCCGCTGGGGTCCGTCGAGAAGAAGCTCATCCCCGGATTTTCTTCTCCTTGCCGCGCGCTTCTGCCAAAGT
>CAZPED010000033.1:0-12693 GCA_964585335.1 uncultured Planctomycetaceae bacterium
CGCACTGGTAGGGGCTGGTGGGTCGCACGTCCGACCGGGTTGGCAACGGCGTGCGTTCGGCGCGCAAGGAGGAGCTGGTGGCAGACTCGACGGCGCCGGCCGAGAGCGGCGGGGCGTTTGGTTACACGCGGGCCATGGACCACCTGGGCGCGGCGATTGGCCCCTCGCTGGCGTTCTGCTTTTTGTGGATCTGGCCGGGGCAACTGCGCACGCTGTTTTTGCTCACCGCCGTGCCGGGATTGCTCGTCGTGCTGCTGATGTGGTTCGGCCTGCGCGAGCAGCCGATCGAGACGCGCGCGGCCAAGGAGTTCAGCTTCACGCTGCGGCCTTTCGACTGGCGGTTTCGATTGTACCTGGTGGCGCTGGCGATCTTTACGCTGGGCAATGCCACCGACGCGTTTCTACTGCTGCGGGCCGGCGAGCTGGGCGTCCAGGCCGAGTTGATTCCGCTGCTGTGGGGCGCGTTTCACGTGGTCAAAAGCGCCGGCAGCCTGGTGGCGGGCCGGGCCGTCGATCGCTTTGGGCCCCGGCCGCTGATCTATGGCGGCTGGCTGCTCTACGCGGGCATTTATCTGGCCTTTGCGCGGGCCACAACGCCTGGCGAAGTCTGGTTGTTCTTTCTGATCTACGGCGTGTTTCACGCCTTGACCGAGCCGGCCGAGCGGACGCTGGTGGCCAACCTCGTGGCGGCCGATCGCAAGGGGCTGGCCTTCGGCTGGTTCAACTTCGCCGTGGGCATCGTGGCGCTGCCGGCCAGTTTGCTGTTCGGTGTGATTTACGAGAAGCTGGGCGCGCCGGCGGCCTTTGCCTGGAGCGCCCTGCTGGCGCTCGCGGCGGCGGCGCTATTGGGGCTGGTGCGGGCCGCGCCTGAACGCGTGGCCGAGTAGCGGCTACTTTGGCGCGGCGGCCAGCCGACCGGCCTTGACCAGGCCGCCTTGGATGACGGCAATGAACTGCTCGCGGCGCTCGAGCAGCGAAATGTCGGCCAGCACGTCGCCATCGACCACGAGCACGTCGGCCAGCTTGCCGGGGGCCAGCGTGCCCAGCTCGTGGTCGCGCCCCATGATCTCGGCGCCGGTTTGCGTGGCGCAGCGGATGGTTTCCAGCGGCGTGAAGCCCACGTGGCGGACGAAGAACGTCAGCTCCTTGGCGTAGTGTCCGTGCGGGTTCCAGGCAAAGCCGTAGTCGCCCCCCATGCCCAGCCGTCCGCCGGCCTTGAGAATGCGCCGCGCGCTTTCGGCGCCGCCGTCGAGCGTTTCCTGGTGGCCATCGACCACGCGCTGCGACATGCCGAACTCGGGACCATGGACAATGCTGGCGTACTCGAATTGCAGCGCGGGAACCACCGGCGTGTTGCGCTCGAGCAGCATGTCGAGCGCCTCGTCGTCGATGAACGTGCCGTGTTCGAGGGTATCGTAACCGGCCCGCAGGGCGTTTTTGATGCCCTCGGTCGCGCGGCAGTGGCCGGTCACCTTCAGCTTGTGGTTGTGAGCCTCGTGCACGACGGCGTGCATTTCGTCGAACGTCATGCAGAGCGTGTGATGGTCGTTGGCGTCGGGGGCGGCGGCGTCGCCGGTGGGATAGGTTTTGACCCATTCGATGCCGTCCTTGACCAGCTTGCGCACGGCGCGGCGGCCTTCGTCGGGGCCGTTGATCAGCAGCACCAGCCCTTCCATGCCGATCTTGCGAAAGTCGGGGTTCCAGTCCATCAATCCCCCCGCACCGCAAATCTCGCGTCCGCTGGCCGCCAGCCGCGGGCCGAGCGCCAGGTCTTCTTCGATCGCTTTCTTCAGCCAGACGTCGATGTTGAACAGGCTGCCGCCGCTGCGGGCCGAGGTGTAGCCGCACTCGAGCGCCAGCCGCGCATTGGCCGCCGCCAGCAACGTGACGTATTCGACCGGGTACTTGATGTCGAGATCTTCCAGATTCGCCACGTTGAAATACGTGGGGTGAAAGTGGGCCTCGACCAGGCCGGGCATGATCGTGCCGCCGCGGGCGTCGATGGTCGTTGCCGCGCGCTCGACTTCCGGCGCGCCGGCGGCGCCGCCGGCATAGACAATCTTGCCGTCGCGGGCAATCAGCACGCCGTCGGCCACGGCGGGCGCGCCGGTGCCGTCGATCAATTGTCCGTTGCGAATGACCGTGGTGCCGGTAGCCAATTGCATTGCACTGCTCCGCCTGAAGTGGCCACGCCGGCAGGCGTGGTCGCGATCGCTCAAGGGCTGTCGAGGGCGATCGATTCGAGAAAGCCGCCCAGGAAGCGTAACGTGGTTTCGGTTTGCAAACTGTGAATCAGGTGACCCACGCCGGGCACGCGAATTCGCAGGCAGCGAGGAATGAGGGCTTCGATTTCGGCGCCGCCGGCTTCGGGCAGCATGCCGCCCAGCGCCGTGTCGCCCTGCAATAGCAGCGTGGGGCAGCGGATGGATTTGAGCACGGCAGTCTTGTCGTACCCTTCGAGCCAGCGTCCGGCGAGCAGCGGTTCCCAGACTTCGGGATCGACGCGCTTCAAGCAGGCCGCGCCGAAGCGCAGCGCCGTCGGATCGCGCACGTCGGCCAATCGCACGGTTTCGTCGCTGCCGGGCACGGCAATGCGCGACTCGGCCAACTGGCCGGCCAATTCGTCGACCGGCAACGGCGAGCCGCTGCACGCGCGCATGATTTCAAACAGGCTGTAGAACTGCGTCTTTTGGATTTGTGGGCCCAGCGTGTCGAACGGCGGATCTTCCAGCACCAGGCCGCGCACCAGTTGCGGCAGCTGGGCGGCCGCGGCCGCGGCGACCATGGCGCCCAGCGAGTGACCGTACAGAATGAGCGGCTGGGCGATGTGTTGGGAGAGCAGCGCCACCGCGTCGCGCACGTAGTCGCGGACCAGGTATTTGCCCGGCGTGCGCGCCGAGAGGCCATGGCCGCGAAAATCGAGGCCGTGTACGCGCCACCGCCAGGCGAGGGGCGGAACGAGCGCGTCGAAGTCCTGCCAGCAACGCCCCACGCCGTGCAAAAACACGATGGGCATGCCCACTTGCGGGCCCGACATCCAGTTGATTGTGCCGTCGCCGCCGGCGACCTGGCGCTCTTGGAACATGGTCGGCGTGTTGCAGCCCGGGTGGGCCGCCGTTATTCTGCAAAAATTGCCCTCTCGACCGCCCCGCCAATCTAGGAAACCCGCGCGACCGATGTCAAACATCTTCTCCCGCATTGAATGGATTGGACGCGTGACGCGCCCCTGGCGCGTGCTGGGCTGGTGCGCGGCGGCGTGTACCCTGTTGTGCCCCATCGCACGGGCGGCCGACGCCGCGCCCTCGAAGAAGGTGGTCGTGCTGGCCGGCACCGTACACCAGGGTCCTGGCGGCCACCCGCCCGGCACGCACGAGTATGAATTGAGCGCGCGGTTGCTCAAGCGCGCCCTGGAAACGGCCGGCAACGTGCAGGGCGTGAAAGCCGAAGTACACGTGGGGGGCTGGCCGCGCGACGAGCGCACGCTCGACGACGCCGACACGATCGTCGTGCTCTCGGATGGCGCCGACCGCAACGTGCAAGACCACCCATTGCTAGTGGGCAATCGCCTGGACGTGCTCAAGCGGCAGATGGATCGCGGCTGCGGGCTGATGGCGATCCACTGGACCGTGTTCGTGCCCGAGGCCCGTGGCGGCCAGCAGTTTCTCGATTGGATCGGCGGCTACTTCGACTACGAGTCGGGTCCGGCGGCGAACCATTGGTACTCGAAGATTCGCACGGCGGCCACCACGCCCCGGCCGGCGACGGTCGCCCATCCAATCTCGCGCGGCATCGAGCCGTTCGCGCTGCGCGAGGAGTATTACTACAACATCCGCTTCCGGCCGAACGATGCCCGGCTGACGCCGATCCTGTCGACCACGATTCCCGACGAGCCGCAGGAGCAGGTCGTGGCCTGGGCCGTCGAGCGCGACGGCGGCGGGCGTGGGTTCGGCTTCACCGGCGGGCACTTCTTCGACAATTGGGGTGTGGAGAACTTTCGCCGCCTGGTGCTGAATGCCGTGCTGTGGACCGCGCACGTCGAAGTGCCGGCCGGCGGTGTGCAATCGAAAGCCGTGACGCCCGCTGAAACAGCGCCCTCACCCGACGACAAGCCGATTCAGGCACTGATTGTCACGGGCCACCAGCATCCCGCGCACCTCTGGCGCGAGACGACCGTGGCCCTGCAAGAGGCGTTGGCGGCCGACCGTCGCGTGCAAGTGACCGTGGTCACCGACCCCGAGTTTCTGGCCGGCCCGAACCTGGCCAGTTACGACGTCGTGCTGCTGAATTACTGCAACTGGCAGCGCGCCGGCTTGAGCGACGTGGCCAAGGCGAACTTTCAGAAATACCTGGCCGGCGGCGGTGGCGCGTCGATCATTCACTTTGCCAATGGGGCGTTTCATAGCTCGCTGCCCGAAACACCGGCCTCGGACTGGCCCGAGTATCGCAATATCTGTCGCCGCGTCTGGGACCACGCCGCGGGGCGCAGCAGCCATGACGCCTACGGGCACTTTACGGTCGAGATCGCGGCCGATCATCCAATCACGGCCGGCATGAACTCGTTCGAGACGATCGACGAGCTGTACTGCAACCAGGCTGGTGACGGGCCGATCGAAGTGCTGGCCACGGCCCATTCGAAAGTCACGGGGCGCGACGAGCCGATGGCGTTCGTTTACCCGTACGGCCAGGGGCGGGTATTTCAAACCGTGCTGGGGCATGCCGCCGAGTCGATTCGCGTGCCGGGGGCGGCCAACCTGATTCGTCGCGGCACGATTTGGGCTGCCGGCCAGCCGCAGCGCACCATCCCTCCGGCGCCGGCCAAGGCCACAACCGGCGCTCCGCGCTTGGCGCCCGAAGGACGCTTTGGCGCCGCTCTCGATCCGCGCCAGGGACCCGCCTGGGCCGCGCACCAGGCCGGTTACGACAAGCTGCCGCTCGTCGTGCAGTGCTGGACGCGCTTGAAGGGCAAGGCCGGGTTCAACATTCTGGTGGCGCACAATCCCAAGGACTCGGCCGAGCATTGGGAGCTGTACACCTACGCCGGCGGCGGCGATCTGAGCTGGTACATGCCCGGCTGCTTGCCGGCCGAGGTGCGCTCGGGCGTTAATATCGTCGACGACCAGTGGCACCACGTGGCGGCCATGGTCGACGAGCACGAGGTGCGGCTGCTGGTCGACGGCAAGCTCGTCAAGCAACTGCCCGTGACCCGCGAGCGGCGGGGTGGCGCCAATGGCACGCTCTACTTTGGCGGCATTCCGCAGCACAACCTGGGTTGCGATGGGCTGATCGACGACGTGCAATTGAGCCATGCCACGGGCGACGTAGGACTGCCCGCCGGTCCGGCGCTGGCCGATGCCCAGACGGTCGGGCTGTGGCACTTCGACCGGATTGAGCGCGGCCAGGTGGAGGACGCTTCGAGCCTGAAGAACCCCGCGGTGGCCGGCGCCACCAGTGCCGCCGGGCCGCTGCTGGCGCGGCACGTGGTCGATCCGCAGTTGCAATTGATCTCGATCGATAGCTCACCCGACGAATCGTTTCTGTCGATGCGCTGCGACTCACTGGGGCGCTTGTTCGTGGGCGGTCGCGAAGCGCTGTTCGTCTACGAACCCGATTCGCAAGGCGCTTATGGCCCGCGGCAGTTGCTGTACCGGTTTCCGCCGGATAGCTGGATCACGGGCGTCGAGATTCGGGGCGACGATCTTTACGTGATGACCAACGCGGCGCTGTACTTGTTTCCGCGCGGCCGCGTGGAGCGCGCGAACTTGCAGCCCAAGAAGCTGCTGTGGTGCACGCCGGTCGACTTGCACGTCACCTGGCACGGCCTGGCCTGGGGGCCGGAAGGCGATTTGTACTTTTCCTCGGGCGACCCGCTCTTGAATTACGGCGACTTTCAGCGGCGGCCCGATCACTGGGGGCACTGGACGATCTACTCGCAGCCCGAGGGAACGAAGGTGCCCTACACGGGCCAGGGCGGGTTCTTCCGCTGCAAGCCCGACGGCAGCGGCTTGCAGGTGGTGGCCGGCGGCACGCGCGGCGCGGTGGGCATGGCGTTTGATCATCAGTGGAATCTGCTGTCGAACGACAACGATCACGAGTCGCTGGCCGACCGCTATTCGCCAGCGCGGCTGCTGCACGTGGCGCCGCGCGCCAACTTTTTCTGGCCGCGCGGCTGGATCGCCAGCATGTCGCCCGAGCGATCCGACCTGCTCGAAATCGTCAATCTGGGCATGGGCCGCGAAGCCCCGGTGGGACAGACGTACTACGACGACCCGCTGCTGGGGACGGCCTATGCCCATAGCGCGCTCGTGGCCCGCTGGGGTCAGCGCCGCGTCGATGGCTTTACGCTGGCCGAGCGTGGCGCGAGTTTTTCAGCCAAGGAATTTCCGCTGCTGGTCGGAGACGAGATTTCGCGGCCGGTGGGCGTGGGCGTTGGCCGCGATGGGCGAGTGTTTGCCGCGCTATCGTACATGGCCGGCAACGAATGGTCGCCCAAGTACCCCAGCGAGCTGGTGATGATCACTCGCACGGACGACCGGCCGCCCTACGCTTTCGAGGCGTTTGATATAGCGACCGCCAAACCCGAGCGGTTGTGGCGCGAGCTGTCGCATTCGAGCTGGTCGCGGCGGCAGGCAGTCCATCAGGAGCTATTGCGGCGTGGCGGAGCGTTGCTCGATGAGTCGATTGCGCGATTGAAGAGCGCGAGGCCCGAAGACCCCGCGCGGATGCACTTGCCCTGGCTGGCCGCCGCGAGTGGCCGGCCCGAGGCCCAGGAGTTGCTCATTGCGCTCGCCGGCGCCGACGACGCACAGGTGCGCACCCAGGCCGTTCGCGCGCTGGCGAGCCATGCGCAGCTCAAGACGCCGGCCGCGGTGTTCGAGCGCGCGCTGGCAGACGACTACGCGCCGGTGCGGCATGCGGCCGTGGTGGCGCTGTTCGAGCGCGAGGAAGCGCTGCCGCCGGCGGTTGCTGGCATTGCCACGAGCGACGACACGTATTTGCGACAGGCCGCCGCGTTGCTGCTGGCCCAGCGCGCGACGCTGAGCCAGTTGGAGCAACTGGCCGCCGCGTCCGATGCGCGGCAGCGGCTGGCCGGTGTGCTGGCCGCGGGATTTCGCCTGACAATTCCTCCCGCGATCGGACCGGTGCCCGAGGTGTTGCCGCTGCGGTATGAATCGGGTAATGCCCTGTTCGTAATTCCGTATGCGAACGAGACGGTCGATCTCAAACAGTTGGGCCGCGTGGGCAGCTTTACGATTGCCGAACGTTGGAAAACGCTCGCGCACACGCCGGACGAAAGGACGCTGTACGAACTGCTGCGGGCACGACTGAACGATGCCGATGACCGGGTGGGCACGCAAGCGGGTTACTTTTTGAACTTGCTCGACGACGCCGAGGCCAATCGCCTGGTAGCCGAGGCGGCCGACAAGCGTCTGGCGCGGCGATTTGCCGCGGCGCCGGCGCTGCCGATTGTCGAAGCCTGGCAGATCGGGCCGTTTGTCGATGGGCCGCAGGGGTTTGCCGTGGCGCATCCGCCGCAGCGCGGGGCAATCGACCTATCGGCGCCGGTCGACTCGGCCGGCAAGCCACTGGCCTGGCAAGTGGCGCGCGGCGAGCCCGCTTTTGCGCTCGATGCGGCCGAACCGGCCAGCCAGGGAGCATCGAGCTATTGGTACTTTCGCTTGCAAACGCTCGAACCGCAGCAGGTGCTGCTCAGCGCTAGCGCGCCGGCGGCGGTGGCCATTTGGCACAACGGGCGGCTGGCGACTTCGGCTGCGCCGCTCGTCTTGGCGCTCGAACCGGGGAGCAACGACATTCTGGTCCGCGCGGCACACGGGGCCGCGGCCGGCAAGTTGGCCATTGAATTGCGCGCCACCGCGCGGCTCGAAGCGACGCTGCCCGAGAAACTGGCCGGCGGCACGCTGGCCGAGCGGCTCAGGACCGCTAGTGGCGAGTCGGCCACGGTCATTCCGGCCGATTTCTTGAAGGTCGATTGGGCGGCCGCAGCGCGCTCGGGCAATGCCGAACACGGCCGGCGGTTGTTTTCGGCCGATGGACTGGGCTGTGCCAAGTGCCACGCGATTTTGCCCAACCAGAAAGGTGGCGGCGCGCCTTCGCTGGCCGGCGCGGCTCGGCGGCTGACCGTGTCGCACGTCGTCGAATCGGTGCTGGTGCCCAGCAAGCAAGTGGCGCCGGTGTTTGGCACGACCACGCTGGTTACCGACGAAGGGCAAACGCTCTCGGGGCTGGTGGTGGAAGAAAACGACGAGCAACTGGTGCTGCTGTTGCCCACCGCCGTGCGGCAGACCGTGAGCAAGCGCAGCATTGAAGAGCGGAAGTTGCAGAACGTGTCGCCCATGCCCAGCGGCCTGGTGCGCACCCCGGGGGAGCTAGCCGATTTGTTGGCCTATATACTGAGTCCTAACCCGCAGGCGCCGTGAACGGGTCGCCCACGCGGGGTCCAACCTCACGGCTGTACGGATACATGCCCGCTATCTACGAACACGCGTTGACGGTCGCGGCCGACGAAATCGATCGGTTGGGGCACGTCAATAATCTGGTTTACTTGCGCTGGATGCAGACGGCGGCGCTGGCGCATTCGGCGGCCCAGGGCTGGACGCCCGAGCGCTACGAGCAAATGGGGGCCGGCTGGGTCGTGCGCTCGCACGAAATCAAGTACCTGCAGCCGGCCTACGAGGGGCAGGCCGTGATCGTGCGCACCTGGGTGGCCGACATGGCCAAGGTGTCGTCCACGCGGCGCTACAAGATCGTGCGGGCCGACGACGGCAGCCTGCTGGCCTCGGCGGCCACGCAGTGGGCCTTCGTCGATTACACGTCCGGCACGCTGAGACGCATTCCCGAGGAAGTGTGGAGCGCGTTCGAACTGGTGGGCGATTAGCCCAGCGAGCCGACACGGTTACAACCAGCGGCGCAGTGCCCAGGCCGCGCGGTCGAGCAGACGCTGCCAGCACGACCGGCTGCGAATGTAGGCCAGCGTGACGCGGCGGCTGGCGTCGATCTCGTGCTGACAAATGGCGCTTAGTTGTGCCGCCAACTCGCGGGAGCGGATGACGGCAAAGAACTCGAGGTTGAGCTTCAGGCTGCGAGCATCGAGATTGCACGAGCCAATGACCGACAACTCATCGTCGATGACCATCGCCTTGCTGTGCAGCATGCGATTGCGGCGCTCGTAGATGCGTATGCCTCGCTTGACGAGCGGCTCGTAAAAATGCCGGGCCGCCCATTGAACCAGTTTGACGTCGCTTTGCCCGGGTACGATAACCTGCACGCTCACCCCGCGGCGGCGGGCGCGGACCAACTCGCGCAGCACCCGGCCGAACGGAATGAAATAGGCCATGGCCATCAGGATCGAGCGCCGGGCCTGCTGGATAAGCGGCACCAGTACCCGTTGCGGGCGGCGATTCTTGCGGTGCGGGCGAGAATCGAAAAACAGCAGCGCCTCAGCGGGCAGGTGCGCCAGGGCGCCGATCGTCCAGGGGGGCTCTTTGACGGTCTCCTGATGGTGTACGCGCCGCCAAAGCCGATCGCAGGCGGCGGCTAGCTCGGCTTGCCGGGGGCCGACCAGGCGCACGTGCACGTCGCGCCAGCCGGCCGAGCGGGGCAAGTGCCGCTCTTTGGCGTCGGCCACGCTGTGAATGCCGCTCTGATCGACGACGTTCATGCCGCCGAAATAGGCGATCGTGTCGTCGACGATCAGCAGCTTGCGATGGTTTCGTTGGTTAAGTACCCGCAGGATCTTGGGTCCGCGCAGCGCCTGGCCCAGGGCGTGAAACAAGTGGAGCTGGACCCCCGCGGCCCGCATGCGGTCGAGCACCGTCCGGGACAAGCTAAAGCTTCCCCAGGCGTCGATCATCAGCCGCACGTCGAGTCCGGCCTGGGCCCGATCGCAGAGGGCATCGGCCACGGCGCGTCCGGCGTCGTCGTCGGCGAAGATATAGGTTTCCATCCAGACGCGCGTGGTGGCGGCGCGAATGTCGTCGAGCATGGCCGCGATGAGCGGCGGCGATTCGGCATACAGCGTCAGTTGCTGGCCGGCAACCATGACTTCGGGCGTAAAGCCCTCTTGGCCATGGCGCGCAGTGGTTGTCGATTCGCCGCGTTGCATCACGCTGGTACCGCCTGGACTTTGCGAGGGACGCTGTCCAGGGCACACCCGAAGGGCCCGCCCGAACATTCTACGCAGCCGGCGCGGTCGCCGGCGAAAATGGCGAGCTTGGCCGGCCCGTGGGCCCGCATTGGGTGGGCTGGCCGCGCGCAACGGGGTGATGGACAGGTTTGCCGCGCGGGGCGCGGGCCGCCCCCTGGGGCGAATCGCGGTAACATCGTGATTCGTTGTGCGCCACGAACAAATGGGCCGAAGCGCGCTGCGAGCCGCTCAGGCGGCGCGGCCGCTGCCGAAGAGCTAGCAAGCAAATCGGCGCTTGGCCGGCGGGAATTGTCAGCGAGTGGCTATGTTTGCAAGCCCCCTGGAGCACAGTATTATGAGAGTCTGGCGCCGCAGGTACGCGCCACCATTCGAAGTGCGAGCAATGTTCGCCGCGGGAGGCGGCCCCGCGACGCTGCCTCTCGAACCGCTCAAGGTGTTGTAATGGCCCTTCGTGTTGGCGATGAGCCCGTGCCCGGTTATCGGCTGGTCCGATTTCTGGGGCGCGGCGGGTTCGGTCAGGTGTGGGCCGCCGCATCGCCGGGCGGAATCCAGGTCGCGCTCAAGATCATCGACCTGGGGGGCCGCGAGGGGCTGAAGGAATTCAAAGCCCTGCGGCTGATGAAGTCGATCCGCCAGGCCAACCTGACTCCCGTGCTGGCCTTCTGGCTGAAGAATGACGATGGGCGCCTGGTCGACGAGTCAGAAGTCGACTTTTCGGCCCCCGCGCAGCCCAAGGACCTGCAGAGCACGGTCCTGGTCAGCAACCTGAACTCGATGCGCCCGAGCGAGCTGATCATTGCCATGGGGCTGGGCGACAAAACGCTGTCGGACCGGCTGCGCGAGTGCCAGCACCAGGGCCTGGTCGGCATTCCGCCCGAGGAACTGTTCAACTACATGATCGACGCCGCGCGGGCGATCGACTTTTTGAACACGCCCCGGCACGACCTGGGGCACGGACCGGTTTCGCCGATCCAGCACTGCGACATCAAGCCGCAAAATATTCTGATCGTTGGCGATACCGCGCAGGTGTGCGACTTCGGGCTGGCCCGCGAATTGGGCGCCAACGTCAAAGTGACCTCGGCGGCGGTGTCGCCGGCTTACGGCGCGCCCGAGTTGATCGAGGGGAGCCCTCCCAGCGCGGCGACCGATCAGTATTCGCTGGCGATCACGTACGTCGAGCTGCGAATTGGCGTGCTGCCGTTTGACGATCCCGACTCGTACTTGCACGTGGTGACCGCGCATTTGAACGGCGGCCTGAACTTGAGCGGTTTGACGGCCGACGAGCAGCAGGTAATTCGCAAAGCCACGTCGCGCGAGCCGGCGCAGCGCTACGAGACGGCCCTGGCGATGGTCAAGGCGCTGCGACAGGCCTGCCCCGACGATCTGGGCGCGCTCGGCGTGATGCCCACGCACCAGCGGCCGTCGACCGGCGCCCAAGTGGGCTCGGGGCTCGACATGACGATGCCGCTGCCCAGCGGCGCGTCGCATGCGACGGTGGCCAATCCGCGTCCGCCGCATTCGTCGGGCCTGACCGAGACGCCGGCCGTGCGGGTGGGCGTGACGAAGGTCGACTCGCGGCTGCACGGCGGGCTGGCCGCGACGCAGCTGGTTTCGTCCGAGCCGGAGCAACTGCTGGCCCCCACGGCCGGCAAGCGGCGCATGAGCCCGCTGAAGATCGTTGGCTTCGCGTTGGGCGGGCTGCTGTTGATCGCCGGAGCGATTTACGCCCTGCGGCCCAGCGATCCGAAATACCTGGCGCAGATTGCCGCGCTGCAAGACATCAACCAGGGCAACCGCGAGCAGGACCTGTTCAAGAAGGCCGGCTTGTACGTCGACGCCATCAAGAAGTGCCAGCCGTTTGCTTCCGACGCGCTGGTGGCGGCGACGATCGACGACGCTTCGGCGGCGCTGCGCGACTCGGTGTGGCCCGCCGTGTTGCAGCAGATCGAAGGCCAGGTGGGCGACGGCGCCCAGGTCGAGCAACTGCTGGGAGGCGTCGAGCAATGTGACAGCTATATCAAGGCCTACCCTGAGAAGGATGCCCCCGGCATGGGGCGCGTCGTGGCGCTGCGCGACGAGCTGGCCGGCAAGGCCGCCGAGCAACTCGTCGGCCAGGGCGAACAGTTGCTGTCCACGCCGCCCTACGAAGCCGAGGATCCACGCCTGTCCGAGGCGCGCCAGCTGCTGACCCGCGCGACCGGCCTGCTCGGCGGCGACGTCAACCGAACGAAGTTTCGCGCGCAGCTCGGGCTGGCCCGCGCCAAGGCCCGCGCCGGCCAGGTGACGGACGAGGAAGTTTCGCAGCTGGTAGGCATGCTGAATCAATTGCGGGCCACGGGCGTTGACGATCCGCTGTGGGACGCCCAACTGCACGTGCTGCGGGCCCTGGCCGCGCGGCAGGCGCATGCCAACGAGCCTTCGCTGGCGCTGCAAGCCCTGGGCGAGCTCTGGCCGAGTGGCATTCGCTTGTTGCGCGATCCGAAGCACGGCGGCGCCGAAGCCGGTCAGGTCGACGCCCTGTTGGGCTGGGC
>CAZPED010000034.1:0-12692 GCA_964585335.1 uncultured Planctomycetaceae bacterium
GGCGAACTGCTCGTAGGTCAGATTGCCGATCAGCTGCGGCCGCAGCAGCAGCGCGTAGCGGCTTTGAGCCAGCATTTCGTCAACGAGTGTCGCAAGGCGGTTTTCGCCACTGGCACTGGCGGTCGGTTGCGGCGTGTTGGGCTCCTCCAGGGGCGGCGTGCCGGGGGCAAATGCGTCGTGCCACCTGCCGCGCAGCAGCAGAGCCAAGCGCGCCGGCCACGACTTGCCCGCGGAAGAGATGGCCAGCCGGGGATTGCCTTCGGCCGTGAAGGGCACTTCGATGGGAGTGGACGATTGCATCTAACACCTCGTAGCGGATTGCCCCAACCACCGGCTAGCTCGAGCCGGACAACTTGCGGACTTTGCTTTTCTGGAGCTGTTCGAACTGTTCGAGTACCGACCCGACAACGGCATCCGTGGACTTGCCGCCGCTGCGCCCACTGCCCTCTGGCGTCGTGGCGGTCGGCGTGCCGGCCGTGGCCTGCGACAACCGCTGCGCCAGGAACTCGGACTGCCGCTCCAAGGCTTTGCGCAGTTGCCGCAACTCCTCGCTCCACTGGTCGCGTTCGGCGGTCGATTGGCGCTTTTGTTCGGCGAGGGCCTCGGAAAGCTCGGCCGCGCGGAGCCGCAAGGCGTCGAGCTCGGCTTCGAGTTGCTCGCGCTGCGATTGCTCGGCGGCCAGAGTCTGCTCGATGTCGGGCGCAGCGCTAGCCCTTTGCCTCAGTTGTTGCAGTTCGTTGTCGGCGCCGGCTAATCGTTGTTTCAGGCTGGCCGCTTCGGAGACGGCCGCCATTAGCGGCTCGAACTGCGCACGCATGTTGGCGAGCTCTTCGCGCCAGCCAGCCCGCTCGGCTTCGATGGCGGCAAGTTCCTGCTGATACGTTTCGGGTAACTGGGCCGGAGCAACTGCTGGCAGCTCGGTCGTCCACTGCTCGCGCAGCTCGGCCAGCACCGATTGCAATTGTTGGGCATCGATGCCGGTAGCCCCCCGCGTAGTCTGGTTCGAGGCGAGTTGGGCCAGTTGCTCGGCAACAGCCGCCAGCTCGCTGCGCAGGGCCTGGCGTTCGGCGTTGAAGTCTTCCCACTGGCGCCGCTGCTGATCGGCGGCCTCGGCCGCCAGCGGGCCGGCCGCTCCGCTTGACGTCAGTTGTTCCTGAAGTGCCGCCAGAGCATGCTGAATGCCAGACAGCGGCTGATCGTCGGCGGTCGGCGTCTCGCGCAGACGCGCTAGTTCGGCTTTCACACTCGCCAGTTCCTGCTCCCAGCCCTCACGTTGCGATTCGACGGCCTGGCACAGCCGCTGGTAGTCGGCCGCGGCGTGCGCGGTGTTGACGTCGGTCTTGGCCGCCAGCTCCTCGCGCAAGCGGCCGATTTCCGCTTGGGCCGCGGTAAGCTGCGTGGTCAATTGTTCGGCCGTATCGGCGCTGGCACGCAAGGCAGTTAGCTGCTCGGTCAGTTGCCGCAACTGTTCGAGCCAAGCGGTGCGCTCGGCGTCGTAGCGCGATTTCTCGGCGCGGTGGCGCTCCAGCTCGGCGGTCACTGCCGAGTCGCTCGACGCGGCAGCCAACTGCGCCCTGAGTTGGACCAGTTCGGTTTCGGCGGCAGCCAGCTGCGCGGCCAATGCCGCGCCATCGGCGGTCGAAGCGGCCAGTTGCGACAAAGACGCTTGCAAGGCTTGAATTTCGCTTCGCCAGCCGGCCCGCTCTTTGTCGAACTTGGCCGCTTGCGCGCGATAATCGTCCAGTTGCGCTTCAAGCGCCGCCTGCGGCCCGGGCGCCGTGGCTTGCTGGCGCCAATGCTCGGCCTCGGCCTGGGCGGTGGCCAGCTGCTCGCGCAGTTGGCCTATTTCGGTCACCGTGGCTGCCAGCGGAGCTACCTGCGAACGCAGTTGGCTCAGTTCGGCCAGCCAATCATGGCGTTCGGCTTCGAGCGCGGCGACTTGTTGGCGGTACTTCGCCGTTTCTGCCGCGACCGAATCGGCGATCGCGCTAGCCGAACCACTGTGCAGCCGCTCGAGTTCCGCCTGCGCAGCCTGCAGCTGACCGGAAACGTGCGCCGTCTCGGCGGCCCGAGCCGCCAACGGCACGATCTGCTCTCGCAACTCGGCTAATTCGTCGCGCCACGCTGATTGTTGGTTCTCGAGCAGCGCGATTTGGCCGCGGGCTTGCTCCAGTTCGGCTGCTACCGCCGGATTGTCGCGGGCCGTGGCCAGCTCTGCGCTCAGCCGCTCGTTTTCGGCTTGGGCGGAAGTCAACAGGGCGGTCAGTCGTGCTACTTCGGCGGCCGCGCCGGTCAGCGGAGCCAGCTGGCCGCGCATTTCCGCCAGTTCGCCGTGCCAGCTTTGACGCTCTGCATCGAGTTGCTCGACCTGCCGCCGCAGTTCCTGGCACTGACTGCGCTGGGCTTCGAGTCGTTCTTGCAGCTGCACTGCTTCGGTTTGCAGTGTCTGAATCCGCTCGCTGGCCTGGGTCCATTCGGCCTGCTTGCTTTCCAGGTGTTTTTTCAGCGCGGCAAAGCGGCCGTTGAGTTCGGCCTCGGCCCTGGTTCGCTCGGCCAGTTGGCGTTCACACTCGGTAAGACTGCGGCGTGCTTCGGCCAGTTGGCGGCGACAATCGGCGAGTTCGGCGCCGCGGGCTTCCGACTCGGCCAGCGACTGCTCCAGGCATTCGGTGACCGATTGATAGCCGCGCCGCAGCTCCTGAATTGAGTGGCGCAGCGGTTGCTCGACCGATTTCAGCGGTAGCGAAAGTTCGACCGACACGTCTAACCCATTTGCCTCAAAGGGCGAGGCACGCTGAGGGGGAAACCGATGGGAGGCTTGATTCGTCTGGGAGCCTGTTCCCCAAGGCGGACCGCCAGCGCGGCCCTCGGACGAACGAGGGCCGGCGAGAGTGGTCGCCTTCGGAAACTTAGGTCACGCCAGCAGGTCGAGCAAAACCGGGCCCTTTGGCGCCGGGAACCAGGCGAGCAGGATCGTCAAGCGCAAATTGATGCGTTCGCCTTGGCCAACAATTGGCTGCGGGGCGAAAAAAATTAGTCTCGTTGTAGCCAGTACTTACGACGAGCAAACCGGCTGCGTAAGCTGCACAGATATTGCGGAAAACGGAGGATATGTCATCTTTTTGGCACATCGTTCGAGACTGCGTTGAATAGGAGGTTCCCACCATGACGACGAAGAGAGTTTTGTTTTCGAGCCTGTGTTTTGCCGCGGCGCTGGTCTTTTTGGCCCAAGCCGCCCAGGCCCGCCTGACCCCGCAAACGCCGGCCGAGCCGGTCAGCCTGTCGACCAACGTGTCGAATCTGGGTGACTGCTGTGCCCCCAAGGCCCCCTGCTGCCCGAAGCCGTGCATCACCTATCGCCACCGCGGCCCCAAGCTCTGCTGCGGCTGCGAAGCCCCGGTGAAGACGGTCCTGAAGGTTAAAGATCCCTGCACCTGCTGCGAGATCGAAGTGCCCGTCTGCCTGCCGGCCTGCTGCAAGGGCGAGCCGACCGTCTGCTGCGGCGCCGGTTTCCTGGGTCGCGACGTCGTGACCTACGAGTGGTGCTGTGGCTTCAGCGTTCGCGTGGCCTTCAAGCACTCGGGCGATCTGATCGTCACCACCTGGGGCCGCTAATCGCGGGCCTCTCAGGGCGACCATCGCCAATCTAGTTCAAGCGGCCCGGGAGCTGATGCTTCCGGGCCGCTGGCATTTATGGCAAGCCGGCGTGTGCGACTTGGCACCGTGCGTGGCCGCGACGTATGATGCGCGCCACGCTTTATTTTCCGCTACCTGGTCCGCGAGCTCAGGACGTTGGCAAAGAAGAAACACCGCCAGTCGTTACCGCCCCAGGAAACGCGGATTGCCGAAGTCCTCACGGTTGGCTGGATGCTGACCGTCATGACAACACTGGCTTGCGGGCTGGTGTCGCTGCTGCTCTGGCTCGCCTTTCGCGATCGCGAAGGCGCCGAGCGTCTGGTGCTGTTCAGCCAGTTTCTGCATTTTTCCGCGCTGGCGATGGGACTATTCTCGCTGGGGCTGATGGCCGGCGTGCTGAGAACCCGGCGGACCAATCCGCCCAAGAGCATCCTGATTTTCGCGGTGATCGTCGCGCTGGCGCCGCTGGTGGCCGCGTTGCTCTAGCGGCAGGACCGCAGCGGCGCGATTCGCGCCGCCACGATCCAGCCGCTTCGACGGTGAACGACTACTTGGCGGCCTTGGGAAAGCCGCTTTCGATGAGGTCGTCGTAGCCCCACTTGAGCGGCCGCACGTCGAAGCCCATGTTGCCCAGAATATTGGCCACGGCCAGCACGCGCACCCCGCTGCCGCAGTGACAATAGATGATCTGGTCTTTGGGCAGGCTATTGGCGACTTTTTGTCCGGCCGCGGGATCCTTGGCGGCCTTCTTAAGCTCGCTGAGCGGCATCAGGCGGGCGCCGGCCACGTGACCGCCGTCCCATTCGCGCTTTTCGCGGACATCGAGCAGCACGGCCTTTTTCTTGGCCAGGTTTTGCCGAACGGTGTCGAGCGAGTCCTCGGTATGGCCCGCGGCCCAAGCGCTCGTGGCACACGAAATCAGCAATACGATGGCGGTAATCAATCGTTTCATCTCAACTCCCTTAACAAACGAATAACTAACTCCCAGGTCGAAATGGCAAGCCAAAGACCGTGCGGCCGCCGCGGCGGCCAGCCTTGCGCATCTGCTGCTGAAGTTTGTGCTGGGCCTCGTTGTCCTGCCGCAACTGGCGCCAAGAGTCGTCGGCTTCGGCAAGCGCGGTGTGGGCATACAGAACGAATTGGGCCAGACTAACCTTGTTGCTGCGGGCCAGTTTGTCGGCCGCCGCCTCGGAGTCGACCGGGGCCGCTGACGACTGCTTTTTCTTCTTGAGTTGCTTGCCAATGCGTCCCTGTTGGCCAAGCTGGTTAAGCTGACTGACCAGCGCCGCGTGCGCTCGGCCGAACTCGCTCTTATTGAGCACGTCGTTATGGTTGCGGTCGGCAGCCGTGAAAATTTGCTGCGCTATCTCGTCGATGGCCACGGGCTCATTGGCAGGATTCACCTTGCCGTCGGCGCCGTGGGCCGCGGCGACAGCACCGGCCAGCAGGATGGCTAAACTCGCGATGCGCGCTGTACCGGCTTGCACGGCCACCTCCGCCAGGCGAGATTTTCGGCTCCAGGCTACTTTTGAGCCTACGGCCGCCTCGGGAGACGGTCAAGCTGAATGCCCGGCGATGGCCAGTCCGAGGGGCTAAAACGGTGAGAATACGCACGACGCTGGAGTCGCGGCTAGGCCGCGCGGCGGAAAACGGGCGAGGTCGCCAGTGCCACGTCGTGCCGCTTGAGCACCACGGCGGCTAGCGCCCCGCCAAACGCGACCGACAGTTTCAGGGCGCACCTCAAATGTTCGTTGCGGCGGCCTACGAGCGGAATGCAGTCCAAGTCGCACTCCGGGTCGGGCTGGGTGAGGTTGATCGTCGGCGGCACAAAGCCGTCGCGCATGGCCAATGCTGTCACGGCCAGTTCCACTGATCCGGCGGCATTGATTAAGTGCCCCAGTACCGCCTTGGTCGAGCTGACGCACAGCAGGTCGGCGGCCCGCCCCATGGCGCGGCGAATACCCTTGGTTTCGGCCACGTCATTTTGTTGTGTTCCGGTGCCGTGGGCGTTGATGTAGCCCACGTCGGCCGGTTCGGCCGCGGACGCGTGCAGCACGTCGGAAATCAATCGCGCGAGCGACTCGCTTTCCAGATCGAGGCCCGTCATGTGGTGCGCGGTGGCCAACAGGCGGCCGCCGGCGATTTCGGCGTAAATCGGCACGCCACGCGCTTTGGCATGGCTTAGCCGCTCCAGGACGAACATCGCGGCCCCTTCGCCCATCACGAAGCCTTGGCGATGCAAGTCAAACGGACGGCAAGCCTCGCGCGGATCTTCGTGCTCGGCCAGCACGCGCATCTGGTAGAAACCCGCGGCAAAAAGCGAAGTAATTGCCTCGGCGCTGCCGGCCAGTGCCAGGTCGCAGTGGCCGTTTTGAATCGAGCGGACTGCACTGAGCACCTCGATGAGACCGCTGGCGCAGGCCGTGGAATGGGCCAGTCGTGGTCCGTGCAGCGACAGCCGGCAGGCCACGCGACTGCAAGCCGTATTGGGCAACCACTGGTGCCACCAGGGCGTAGGGCCTTGAGGCATCAGATGACTCAAGCCAATCCGATCGGCAATCCAGCGCGGGTCGCCCATGTGGGCGCTAATGCTGCAACCGAACCGCTCCGGAGCGAAGGAACCGCGTGGCAGTCGCGCGTCGGCCAGGGCCTCGTCAGCCGCGCGGTCGCACATGGCAAACACTTTCAACTCGTCGGGAACCGGCAAGACGATGTCGACCGGGGCGCCAATCAAAAGTCCGTCGGGCACGCCGGGCAAGCCCGTCAGGCGGCGCATGGCGCTGCGTCCCTGGCGCACGGCTGTCCAAACGGCTTCGCGGTCGTCGCCAACCGAAGCCAGTAAGCCGATGCCAGTAATGACAACGCGATCGTGATCGGAACGCTGCTCAGCCACGCACTGCCTCTTGGCAAGTCCATCCGTGTCCAATGCCCTGGCAGGTTTTTTGGGCGGCGGAATGTACCGCAATTTGCCGTTTGGAGCCAACTGCAAGTTCCGCCCACTGCGAGCGCCGCCAGCGCCCTGGCTCTAGCAGCGCAAGTCGTTGCACTGACACGCTCAAACGCCCGCGGGCCCGATGGCCGGGCACGAACAGCGGCCATTAATTTTTGCCCAGTTGGTTGCAATGCAGCCGATTGCTGCTAAACTCCACCGCCGTGGGAAATCTGCCCAAGGATGCTGGCAAACCATGACTGATAGCGGGAAACCAACCCAAATCGATCAACATGCCGGCATCACAGGAATTCATCCTGGGCGAGTTCCCTCGCACGCTCGACGATCGGCACCGGCTGTCGATTCCTGCCGAACTGGCCGATCCACTGCTGGCAGCCGGCGCCGATTGCATCCTGGCCAAGGAGCGCCCCGGGTGCTTGAGTCTGTGGAATGCCGCCAACTGGAAGGCCAAGCTCGACGCCGGCGTGGAGCTAGTCAAAAGCAAGATGCGGGCCGGCAAGCTCGAAGGTCGGGTCGAAGAAGTGCAGCTGCTCAGCCGGCTGCTTTCGACGCGCCACAAGACCGTACAACTGGCCGGCCGTGGCCGGCTATCCATTCCTGACGGATTTCGCGAGTTTCTTCAGGTCGAACAAGGAGGAGACGTCATCGTGGTGGGAGCGGGGCTGTGCGTGGAAATCTGGAATCCACGCGCCTGGCTCGCCCACTTGGAAGCCAACATGCCCGAGTTTCGCCAGCTATTCGACCGACTGTCGAGCTGAATGCCGCCGAAAACGCCGCGGGCCTCACAGGGCTTCCTCTACAAAACAACGACCATGCCCGGCAGTTCAGGCTATCGCGGTAATACCCCTTGCCCGTCTACCCAGATTGGAATGCAAGTCACCAGGGAACGGGCTAGTTTGGCACGGACGTCAAAGACTTCCTGCTGCCGGGCATGGCGTTTTTTCTGTCTCACCCGTCTAAGCGCACGGTACGCGCAGTAATGTGGGAGAATGCCACGGCCAGGGCGCGCTGTCGGCGACGTTTCCGTGTCAGTCGCGACGATCACCGAATCGGCGGCGTCAAAGGGGGGATGCCGACTATGCGCAAAACGCTGCTCGGCGGTAACACGGCCAGCGCCCGAGTATCGCAGTGGCACTTATGAAGTTTCGAATGCGCAGTTAGTTCCGGCACGCTAAACCCGCTGCGCGCCGCCGCGGGCCAGCCGCCGTTCGACCGCCGCGCCAATGAAGCCCGCAAACAACGGGTGAGCCTGGGTCGGCTTCGATTTGAACTCGGGATGAAATTGCACGGCCACGAACCAGGGGTGGTCTTCCAGTTCGATAATCTCGACCAGCGAGCTGTCGGGGCTGGTGCCCGCCACGCGCAGCCCGCTAGCGGCGAACTGTTGCCGGTACAGGTTGTTGAACTCGTAACGGTGCCGGTGCCGCTCGGAAATGATCAGCCGCCCATAGCACTCGGCGGCCTTGCTGCCGGCAATCAGGTGCGCCGGCTGAGCGCCCAGGCGCATCGTGCCCCCCTTGTCGGTGATCGTTCGCTGCTCGTCGAGCAGGCAGATCACCGGGTGTGGCGTGTCCTTGTTGAATTCCGTCGAGTGGGCGCCAGCCAACCCCGCCACGTTGCGGGCAAACTCGATCGCGGCGCACTGCATTCCCAAACAAATGCCCAGGAACGGAATCTCGCGCTCGCGGGCGAAGCGAATGGCCTCAACCTTGCCCTCGATGCCGCGCTCGCCAAATCCGCCAGGCACCAGCAGCCCGTCGTAGCCCGATAACAAACGCTCGGGCCCTTCTTGCTCGATCGATTCGCTTTGAATGCGCTGAATGCGGATCTGCGCGCGATGGGCAATTCCGGCGTGGTCGAGCGATTCGTAGATCGACTTGTATGCGTCGCGGTGTTCGGCATACTTGCCCACCACGGCGATGCTGATCTCGTGCTCAGGATTGCGGAGGTTGTGCAGCAGCTCGCGCCAACGGTCGAGTTGCAGCTTGCTGGCCGGCAGCCCCAGCCCGGTCACGATCAACTCGTCGAGCCGGTTCTCGACCAGGCTGAGCGGCACTTCGTAGATCGAAAAATCCTTGTCGCGCTCCTCGATCACCGCTTCGATCGGCACATTGCAAAACAGGGCAATCTTTTCGCGATCTTCGCGGGGCAGCGGCCTCTCGGTACGGCAAATCAAGATATCGGGCTGAATACCGATCTCGCGCAACTGCCCCACCGAGTGCTGCGTGGGCTTGGTTTTTAGCTCGCCGGCAGCCTTCAGATAGGGCACCAGCGTGAGGTGAATGTACATGCAGTTGCGCTTGCCCACGTCGAGCGAGAACTGACGGATGGCTTCGAGGAACGGCTGGCTTTCGATATCGCCCACCGTGCCGCCGATTTCGGTGATCACCACGTCCACGTCGTCGTCGGCGAGCTTACGAATGCAGGCCTTGATTTCGTTGGTGATGTGCGGAATCACTTGCACGGTCTTGCCCAGAAACTCGCCGCGGCGCTCCTTGTTGATCACCGACTGGTAAATCTGGCCGGTCGTGTAGTTCGAGTCGCGAGTCAGTGGGCTGTGCGTAAACCGCTCGTAATGCCCCAGGTCCAGGTCGGTCTCGCTGCCGTCGTCCAGCACGTACACCTCGCCGTGCTGATAGGGGCTCATCGTCCCCGGATCGACGTTGATGTAAGGATCGAGCTTTTGCATCCGCACCCGCAGGCCGCGCTGCTCGAGCAGCATGCCGATCGAGGCGCTGGTCAGTCCCTTGCCCAACGAACTCACGACGCCGCCGGTGACGAAGATGTGTTTGGTCATAAAAGCTCGCTCGCGAGGTCCTATAAAAACAATAGCCCCACGGCAAATGCGGGTGGGGACAAACACGTCGAGGGCAAACGGGGAAAGGCCGCACTCGTGCGGTTGCAGGCGGGTCCAGGGCCATCCGATCCCTGGGACCGTATCTTAACGCTTGAGCGTCCGGCGGACAAACGCCCGGTAATCCTCGGGCGTATCGATGCCAATCGTGGGCTCATCCACCACGCCGACGGCAATTTGAAAGCCATTTTCCAGCACCCGCAGCTGCTCAAGGCTCTCCAGCTTTTCCAGCGGAGTGCGGGGCAAAGTGGCCAGCCGCAGCAGAAAATCGCGGCGATAGGCGTACAGGCCAATGTGCAAGTGAAACGGTGCCGGCGTCGCCGCGAGCAGATCGTCGCTCCATTGCCGCGCGTGCGGAATCGGGCTGCGGCTGAAATACAGGGCCCTGCCCCGCTCGTCGAACACCACCTTGACGCAGGAAGGGTCTTCGAGCACTTCCCGCCGCCGGATCGGCGTGGCCAGGGTGGCCATCACCATGTCAGGCTTTTCTTCCAAAAGCTCGATGACCCGGTCAATCGAGCGTCCCGGCAGTTCGGGCTCATCGCCTTGCACATTCACGACAATGTCGACGTCGTGGAGTGTGCGGGCAATTTCGGCCACACGGTCGGTACCGCTGGCACAGTCGGGGCTGGTCATTTGCACTTGCCCGCCAAACAGCCGCACGGCGGCGGCAATCTCGTCGTGGTCGGCCGCCACGCACATTCCAGTGGGCTTATGCGCCCGCCGGGCCGCCTCGTAGGTGTGCTGCAGCAAGGGTTTGCCCGTTTCGCTCAGCAGCAGTTTGCGCGGCAGCCGGGTCGAGGCCAGCCGGGCCGGAATGACCACAAAGCTGGTCGAGCGAATGCGGAGCCGGGGTGCTGGCGCGTGCGACATGGGCCTTTTTCCTCCCTGAAAGCAGTGCCTGGCCCAAGAGCGGGCGCAGTCCTACTTTTAGCCGAGATGCCGCCTACGATGAAAGAGAGGTTTCGCCGTTGGCCCCCGCAAGCCGGCCGGAATAATCGAACTTCAACTGGCCGAAGCACTTGGAGTGGGCCCAGCGCGCCGCCCCGTATGCTACACTTGGGGGCGCCTTGCGCGCACATTAGGAGCCCCCCACGCGCCGAATCGGTCCCGGCTGCCCCAGGCAGCTGCCAGCCGACCGGCCGCTGCCCGCAGGAGTCTTGCACCGAACATGTGCGGAATTGTTGGATACATCGGTCCCCGCGACGCCGCGGGCTTGCTGGTCGAGGGCCTGCGGCGGCTGGAGTATCGCGGCTATGACAGCGCCGGCACCGCCACGATCGATGGTGGCGTGCTGCGGGTTACCAAACGGGCCGGCCGGCTCGATAACCTGGCCCGCGAACTGGCCGAGAATCCTTCGCCCGGTCACGTCGGCATCGGCCACACCCGCTGGGCCACGCATGGCCTGGCCACCGACGTCAACGCCCATCCGCACGTCGGCGGCGACTCGGTCGTCGCCATCGTCCACAACGGGGTGATCGAAAACTATCGTCCGCTCAAAGCCCGGCTCGAAAGCGAGGGCTATTGCTTTCGCTCGGCGACCGACAGCGAGGCGATCGCCCATCTGATTGCCAGCTGCCTCGACGAAGTGCGGTCTGAACAGGCTCGTGGCATCGCGCTGGGCGAAGCGCGCAACACCGTTGGCGTGGCCCCCGAGCATTTGCCGCTGGTCGAGGCCGTCCGCCGGGCACTTGCCCAGCTGCAAGGCACCTACGGACTGGCGATCCTGTTTCGCGACTATCCCGATGTGATCATCGCCGCGCGTCTGGGCAGCCCGCTGGTGGTAGGTGTCGGCGCGGGCGAGCACTTCGTCGCCAGCGACGCCTCGCCGCTGGCTGGCCACACCGACCAGATCGTCTATCTGGCCGACCACCAACTGGCCGTCGTCACGGCCGACGCGTTGCAGGTGATCGACCGCGAGCAAGGACACGTGCCGCACACGGTGCGCGTGCTGGAAATGGCGGCCGACGACGTCACGCTCGACGGTTACCCGCATTACATGCTCAAGGAGATCTATGAGCAGCCCGAAACGATTCGCAACGCCATGCGGGGCCGGCTCAGCCTGGACGAAGCCACGGCCGTCTTCGGCGGATTGAACCTGACGCCGCAGCAATTGCGCGCCACGCGGCGAATTCTACTGACCGCTTGCGGCACGAGTTGGCACGCGGCGCTGGTGGGCGAGTACCTGATCGAAGACCTGGCCCAAATTCCGGTCGAGGTCGAATATGCCAGCGAGTTGCGCTACCGCAACCCGCCCATGGACCACGACACGCTGGTGTTCGCCATCACGCAAAGCGGCGAAACCGCCGACACCCTGGCGGCGTTGCGCGAAATGAAGCGCAAGGGACATCCCACGCTGGCCATTTGCAATGTCGTGGGCAGCTCGATTGCCCAGGCGGCCGACGGCGGTATTTATCTGCACGCCGGGCCCGAAATTGGCGTGGCATCCACCAAGGCCTTCACATCGCAGTGTGTCACGCTGGCGCTACTGGCGCTCTACTTCGGCCGGCTGCGCAACGTGAGCTACGACGCCGGCATGCGGATCATCGAGCGGCTGCAAGAGCTGCCCACGCACGTGACCCGGGCTCTCGAAACGCACGAGGTCGTGAAGCGCATCGCGGGAAAATACTGCCACGCGAATAACTTCCTGTATCTGGGTCGTCAATACAACTTCCCAACGGCGCTCGAGGGGGCGCTGAAGCTCAAGGAAATCAGCTACATTCACGCCGAGGGCTACCCGGCGGCCGAGATGAAGCACGGCCCGATCGCGCTGATCGACGAGCACACGCCCAGCGTCGTGCTCATTCCGCAAGGCTTTGTCTACGACAAGGTGATGTCGAACCTCGAAGAGATCAAGGCTCGCGGCGGCCCGGTGATTGCCGTGGTCGGCGAGGGAGACACGCGGGTGGCCGATCTGGCCGACGACGTGATCGAGGTGCCCAACGTCGAAGATTTCTTGCAGCCGATCGTTGCAATCATACCGCTGCAACTGCTGGCCTATCACATCGCCCTGCTGCGCGGCTGCGACGTCGACAAGCCCCGCAATCTGGCCAAGAGCGTGACGGTGGAATAGCCGCTGGCCTGCGATTGCTCAGTGCCCACTTTTCGCAGCGCAGGCGGACTGACCTGCCTGCCTGTCGGCGGACGCGGCCAGCGACTATATTGGATCGCTTAACGAGCGGGCCCGTAGCTCAGTCGGTTAGAGCAGGGGACTCATAATCCCTTGGTCGTAGGTTCGAGTCCTACCGGGCC
>CAZPED010000035.1:0-12464 GCA_964585335.1 uncultured Planctomycetaceae bacterium
AGATTATCGTGATTCGAGAACTCGGCAATCGGCATCGTGTCGGGC
Source organism: uncultured Planctomycetaceae bacterium (assembly GCA_964585335.1). GTDB lineage: Bacteria > Planctomycetota > Planctomycetia > Pirellulales > PALSA-1355 > CAZPED01. Next base: position 46 of record CAZPED010000035.1, read on the forward strand.
TGGCCACTATTGCGATGGCAGCAGTGGTCATCTCGTCGACCTTGGTCGTTGCGGCGCCTAAGTCGGGCGCCGACAAAGAGGCCAAGTCGACCGACGGCGGTCAATCTGTCGTCAGGCTCCCTCGGCATTTCGCCAGCGTGGTTACGGTGGAACAGCGCGAAAAGATACTGACTTTGCAACAGGAATTCGCTCCCCAGGTGCGTCAAAAACGTGCCGAGTTGCAAGAACTGCTCGACAAGCGCGATGCGGCCCTGATGAAGGCGCTTAAGCCAGAACAGCGCAAGGAAGTCGAACGCTTGCGGGCAGCCGCCAAGGTCAAGCGGGCGGCCGACGACGACGAGGAAACCGAAATGGCCGAGGTTGCGCCCGCGACGACCGACAAGTCGGACAAGCCCGCCAAGAGCGACAAGGAAGCTAAAGCCAATAAATAGCCGCCGCACATGCCGCCTGCGTCCACTTCAACCCTGCCTGGCTGGCAGGGTTTTTCTTGCGCGGCGCGGTACTCGGTTGGGAGAGCGGGCCGACGTCGGTACGGCGTCGCCTCCTGGCAAGCAGCAAGTTATAATGGCCGGCTTGCAAGCTTGAGGGCTCTCGACGACCCGATCGTTTTGGCAGGCGGGGACTATCGTGCGTTCACTGGTCCCGTATGCAGTCGCGAAATCGTCACGGTCCCGCGGCGCGGGCGGCTGTACGTGGCCCGCGCTGACTACGTTTCGGCCCTGCTCGTGTTGATGTGCACGGCCTGGCTCTTGCTGGCTGGCACGCAACTGGTGCGCAATGTGAGCGACATGGCCCGCTTCGGCGTCATGCTGTTCCAGATTCTGGCGCCGCTGCAGCTGGCCTTGGCGGTGTTCTTTTCGGCCCTGCTGGCGGCCAGCGGCGTGACGCAGGAAAAAGACCGCCGCACGCTGGTGCTGCTGCTGCTCACGAACCTGACGAACAGCGAATTGGTGCTCGGCAAACTGCTGGCCAGCATGCTCAACGTGCTGGTGCTGCTGGTGGCTTCCTTGCCGCTGTTCATGCTGTCGGTGCTGTTCGGCGGCGTGTCGTTCGATCAGATTGCCCGGGTATTTGCCGTCACGCTGGCAACGGCGCTGGCGGCCGGCAGTCTTGGCTCGCTGCTGGCGCTGTGGCGCGAAAAGACGTTTCAAACGCTGGCGCTGACCGTGCTGACGCTCGTCTTCTGGCTGGGCGCGGGCGAGGCTATTGCCCGCGGCGTGGCGGGGGCATCCTGGGCCGGAGTGTCGACGGAAGTCTGGGCCGCCGGGCTGAGCCCTTGGCAGGCGATCCTCGTGGCGACGCGGCCACTCATCGAAGCCCGCTCTCCTCTGCCCTTTTTCGGCAGCCCGACTAACTTGTTTCTGGCCGTCGCGCTCGGATTGACCGTGTTGCTCAACGCGGTCGCGATCCTGATGGTTCGGGTCTGGAACCCATCGCGCGAAGTGCGCGCAGCCACGGCCGAGAGCGAAGAGGCCGAAAGCATCTGGGGCCTGACCGAAGAAGCGGCCGCCGCGGCCCTCAAGGCAAAAGCCCGCAACGTTCATTCGGCCGGCGGCAAGACGCGTCCGGTTTGGGACAACCCGATCATTTGGCGTGAGATGGCGACGTGGGCCTATGGCCGCAAGGTACTGGCGATACGCCTGGCGTATCTGACCATGGTGGCCCTGGCCGTGGCGTCGCTGCACGGCATGTTGATCAGCCCGCAAGGGCTGCAAGGGGCCGGCGCGTCCCTCGTGCTAGTGCCGCTGTTCGTGTTGAGCCTGGTGCTGGTCAACGCCCAAGCCGTGACCAGCATCACCACCGAACGCGACGTCCGGGCGCTCGACTTGCTGCTGGTGACCGATTTGACCGCCAAGGAGTTTGTCTTCGGCAAACTGGGGGGCGTGCTCTACAACACCAAGGAAATGATCCTGGCCCCCATGGCGCTCTGCGTCTATTTGTGGTTTGCACGCGCCCTGGGGGGCGAAAACCTGGTCTACCTGCTGGGCGGGTTGTTGGTGATGAACATCTTCGTAGCCATGCTGGGCGTGCATTCGGGCATGACTTACGACAACTCGCGTACCGCCATCGGCGTCAGCCTGGGGACGGTGTTCTTCCTGTTCGTGGGCATTGCCACCTGTATGCGCATGATGATTGCCTTTAGCGGTTCCTTCCACTGGCAAATTCAGCCGTTCCTGGCGTTCATGCTGGGCGGTGGCGTGGGGCTGTACGCGGCTCTCGGCTCGCGAAACCCGTCGCTGGCCATTGGCGTGGCCTCGATGCTCGCGCCGATCGCCACGTTTTGGGCGATCACGAGCTTCTTGCTGCAGTACACGCTTAGCGTGTTCCTGGTGACCGTGGCAACTTATGGATTCGCCACGGCGGCATTGTTGGTGCCGGCGATCTTTGAGTTCGACGTCGCCACGGGACGCACCACGGGCGCGGACGACTAACCGTCGAGGGGGCGAGTCGTCGCCCCGGCCGCGACTACTTGTGGTAGCCGATCCCCTTGATGACCGACAACATCTCTTCGAACGTGATGTAGCGACGACGGTGCATCAATTTGTACTCGTCGATCGCCGTGGCCAACTCGCGGGCTTCGGGCGACAGCTCGTCATGGCTGTTGGCGAACTGGCGTCGCTCGTTCATCGCGCGGCCGGTGCTGGGTTCCGAGCTGCGACGATCCACAAAGGGCGCGCTGGGCATGCTGACCGTGGACATGGACGCTCCTTGAAATTGTTTGCCGCCGGTTCGACCGGGAGCGGCGCCGCGGCAACTGGCGCCGCCGGTCGGGTGGTTGGGTGGGTTGCTGCCGGCGAACAAAGCAACGCTAGGTCGCACTCGGCCCCGCAGCAAGTCCCTCCCCAAGGGGCGGTGCGGGACGCCGTGGGGCAACCGGTCGCTGCCGGGCGATTAATCGGCCTGTAACGGTTGTACGACCCCGCCTTACCGCCGGATGCCGGTCGAGGCCTGGGCCGTGGAAGAGAGCTGCGCCGATAGTGCGCGGCTGGGGGCATGATCTGGCTCGACCGCCAGTGCCTGCTGCAGGGCCAGCTGGGCCGAAGCAGCGTGGCCAGCGCGAACCTCGGCTTCGGCCAGGCGATAGAGAATCTCGCCGCTGGGGCGGTCGCGGCGGGCGGCATGCGCCAGGCAGCGGGCGGCGTCGTCATGCCGTCCCAAGGCCCCCAGCGCAAGGCCCTGCAAATAGAGCACCTGCTGCGGCTCCTCGCCCGCCGCGTAGCGCCCGCCGAGCGCCTGTAAGGCCGTCAGGGCGCGTTCCGGCTCGTTCAATTGGCGATAGGCCTCGGCAACCAGCAGTGCCAACTGCGTATCATCCGGCGCGTAACCTAGCGCGCGCTGATAGTCGGCCAGCGCTTCGCGCGGCCTGCCGTTGGTCGAGGCCACCTGGCCACGCAACGCCCAGGCCTGCGGATGCTTCGGATCGAGCCGCAAGGCCTCCTCGGCCCGTTCGACGGCTTGCGATACTTGCCCGAGCGCCAGGTACATTTCTCCGCAACGCACGACGAGGCCCGGATCTTCGCCCGCCAGTTTGCGAGCTTCCTCCATTTGCGTCAGCGCTTCGTTGCGCGCGCCGCGGTGCCAGAGCGCTTCGGCGTAATGGCGGCGAGCTTCGGCGTCGGCATTGGTCTGCACGGCTCGCGACAGCACGCTTTCGGCCCGTTTCCAATCGCCTCGTTCCATCGCGGCGATGCCCTGCTGCGTGAGCTGGCGGCTGACGGCCACGGATTGCGACACCGGACTGCGTCCCGATAGCGTCCGGCAACCACTGGCGAGCACCGCCGCCGCGCATGCGCATAACGCGCAGCCGACGAGCCCCCGCGAGACGATCGGGTGGTGCCTGGGCATATCTTACGAGCTTGCGAGTGGTTGCCGTGGACGATCCGTCGTCGCGGCCGCTGAGACCGCAACCGGCCGAAAAGCGGGCAAAACCGTAGCAAAAGCAATGCTGGCTCACAAGGGCAGCGGTCAGAGCGGCCCTGGTTGACCAGGGGTACTGGCGCTAGAATACCTGCGGCTATCGTCCTGACGATAGCAGTCGCAGGCATCTTTCTTTGGGAGCCATCACCGTGCCGGCCGTGTACGACAAACTGGGCATTCGGTTTCTTTATCCCGACAACTGGACGCTCGACGAAAACGACGCGCTGGGTGGCAACGAAGCCGTTACGGTTTACAGTCCTGGCGGCGCCTTCTGGTCAATCACACTGCACCCAACCAGCGTCGATCCGAGTGAGTTGGCCGCCGCGGCTTTGCGCACACTGAAATCGGAGTATCAGGATTCCGAGTCCGAGCCAGCCAGCGACGAGATTGGCGGCGAGACGCTGCGCGGCTACGACGTCAATTTCTTCTATCTCGATCTTACCAATACTGCCTTGATTCGCGGTTTTCGCACGCCCGAGGCCACCTGCCTGCTGCTGTGCCAGGCTGAAGATCGAGAGTTGGTCGAAGTCGGCCCGGTGTTTCGCGCAATCACGACGAGCCTATTGACCCAAGTGCATCGCGGCGGCTAGCCGATTTCTGCAATGCAAGGTCAAGGAGCGTTGCAATTCTTACAAGTCCGTGCGCTGCTAGCAGCCACTGGTTACCGCTCGCCAGGATGGCGGAACGCCCAAATCGTTGAAATAAACAGCACTTAAGAATTTGCTCAAGATTTTCGTCGGCTCGGCCGAGCCCCTGGCACGCGACCTGCATTAGTCGCTGTCGCTCATGTTCGACCCAGTTGGCCCCGCGATCCAAAGCCCGCACACGATCGGCGGGGCCAAAGAGCACACCCGATCATGACGCACCGTGAATCTTAGTGGTTTGTCGCCGGGGTATGGCGACCTTTGCCCGCTACGGGAAATACCAGCTTTTCACGGTTCAAGGGCCCGGTTGGCCGCAATCAGTCGCCAGCCGGGCCCTTTTTATTTTCTCTTCCCGGTCGACCGGCACCGCTGGATTCAATTGCCCGCCGGCTGTCGTCAAGCGGGCCCACACGGTCGCTACAACCGTACCGGCCATTTGCCCGCGGGCGCTACTGGCTGGCCTATACTCTGATGATGCTGATCGCAGGCCAGGTCGGTCTATCTGGAGCGTCGGGGCCTTGAGGCTCCTTGCACGGGATCGATATACTTTGGCAACCAAACGGGCGGCATCGGTTTTGGGATCCAAACAGGTTCGTTTAGGAGTCCAACGAGAATGGCTACCGCTCATCCCTCGTGTGTCGATCAGATTGGCGATACCGCCGGACTGGTTTGGCACTATCTGAACGATCAAGGTCCTCGCAGCTTCGCTCAACTGGCCAAGGATATCGACGCTCCGCGCGACGTGGTGATGCAGGCTGTCGGTTGGCTCGCCCGCGAAGACAAGGTGGTGATCGAGGAAGACAGCCGTGGGCGCAAATCGGTTGCGCTACGCGCTTAAGACTCGGTTTCGCCGGCCGAGCCAGGGCGCGGCTTGACCCAGCGGGTTTGCCGGGCGCGAGCGCCGCTCTGCGGTTGCCGCGCCCCGACACGATCCCTATGATGGTGGCACGCGTGCCGGCCGCTTGCCGCGCGCCGATCCGCCATCCCTCGGGAATCCCGCGCGTTGTCACCATCTTTCGCCGGAATTGCGTCCGCCTTTGCGCCGCTTGCGCAAATGGCCTCAGCTGAAGTCGTTCAACCAGCGGTCTGGCACTGGGTGGCTTTCGGCGCGCTCGTCGTGCTGTTGCTCGTGCTCGACTTGTTTGTCTTCCATCGCGACTCGCGCGAGCCCACACTGCGCGAGTCGGCCATTTGGACCGTCATCTGGTGCGGCATGGCCCTGGCCTTCAATGGCCTGCTGTGGGCCTGGCGCGGCAGCGCCGTCGCGCTCGAATTCCTTACCGGCTACCTGGTCGAATGGTCGTTGTCGATGGACAACGTCTTCGTCTTTGCCGTGATCTTCGCCTTCTTTCGCGTGCCGCTGAAGTACCAGTATCGGGTGCTGTTCTGGGGCATCATCGGCGCCATCCTGATGCGAATGACCTTCATCCTGCTGGGGGCAGCGCTGCTCGAGCGATTCGACTGGGTGATGCCCATCTTCGGGCTGTTCCTGGTGTACACGGGCGTCAAGCTGGTGATGCACAAAGACAGCGACGTCAACCCCGAGCACAACCTGCTGATGCGGCTGGCCAAGCGAATGTTTACCGTCGCCCGCGAGGACCACGGCGACCGCTTCTTCGTGATCGAGAACGGACGTCGGGCGATCACACCGCTGTTTCTGGTGCTGCTGGTGGTCGAGAGCACCGACGTGCTGTTCGCGGTCGATAGCGTGCCGGCCATCTTCGGGATCACCCAGGACGAATTCACCGTCTTTACCTCCAATATCTTCGCGATCCTGGGTTTGCGGGCTCTGTACTTCCTGCTGGCCGGCGTGATGGATTTGTTCCGCTACTTGAACTACGGGCTGTCGGCGGTGCTGGTGTTCGTGGGGGCGAAAATGGTCGGCGAATACTGGACCGGCCAGCACTTCGTCAGTCCCGCGATTCCGCTGGTGATCATTCTCGTATTGCTGGGAATTTCGATTGCCGCGTCGCTGGTGGCCGAGCGGCGCGAGCGAAAAGGCGCAGCTTGAACCGAGTCGGGGCGGCACGACTATTGACGGCAAGCCGCGGCTCGCGCACTGTGGATTCTTGGGTTTTGTCGCGGACGCGGCGAGGCGGCCGTTTCTCCGTGGGGCAATGCAGCCCGCCAGGCAATCTGGCGGCCTGGTGGCCCGGCGTCAGCTGAAGCAAACCGCGGCCGAGCGCACGCGCTCGACCGCCAACTGGCCGTACCGTTCCCTTCTTTCTCGCAACAGTTCAACCACTGTGAAACACGCACTGATCACTGGCGGCGCGGGCTTTGTTGGCAGCCACCTGGCCGAGGCGCTGATCGCGCGCGAGTACCGCGTCACGGTCGTCGACGACGAATCGACCGGCACTGCTGAAAACCTGGCCGCGGTGCGCGATCATTTCAACTTCACCTACGTCCAGGGCAGCGTGGCCGACAAGAACCTGGTTCGCCAGCTCGTGGCCGACGTCGACGAGGTCTATCACCTGGCCGCGGCGGTCGGCGTGCAGCTCATTTCCACGGCGCCCATTCACACGATCGAAACCAACATCTATCCGACCGAGTTGTTGCTCAGCGAGCTCTTGCGCCGCAAGCGCGACGGCTACAACGTCAAGCTCTTTCTGGCCAGCTCGAGCGAGGTCTACGGCAAGAATCCCAAGCCGCTCTGGACCGAAGATGACGACCTGGTGTTCGGACCCACTACCCGGGCGCGCTGGTCGTACGGGGCGTCGAAGGCGATCGACGAGTTTCTGGCCCTGGCCTACTGGCGGCAACACCGGCTGCCGATCGTCATCGGCCGGTTCTTCAACGTCGTGGGCCCCAGGCAAACCGGCCGGTTTGGCATGGTGCTGCCCCGGTTCGTCGAGTCGGCTTTGACGGGCCGGCCACTGGTCGTCCATGACGATGGCAACCAGGTGCGCTGCTTCGCGCACGTGAACGACGTGGTGCGCTCGGTCATCGAATTGATGGAAGTCGATTCGGCCGTGGCCGGGGTGTTCAACATCGGCAGCGACCAACCCGTTTCCATCTTGCAGCTGGCCAAGAGCGTTGTAGCGGCGGTGAATCCGAACCTCGAAATCGTCTTCCAGAGCTACGCCGACGCGTACGATCAGGACTTCGAGGACGTCCGCTCGCGAATCCCCGATCTGACCAGGCTGCGGCGAACCATTCGCTACCGCCCCCAGTACGATCTCGAAGCCACGATTCGCGACGTGATCGAGCAAACGCTCGCCCGGGCGCGGCGGCAGCACAGCGCTTAGTCCGGCGAATTTCGGCAGGGCATCTTCCCGCGGTCGACCGCGCGCTGGCATTTTTGGCCGAGTTGGGATAAACTAACTGCTGTCAGGGCCTTGATTTGGCATTCGTTGCCGGCAGTGGGCAAGCTGCCGCCAGGCGCCCTTCGACACTTTACCGGAACAATCGCCATGAACTTCTCGACCCTTGCCCGGGCTCTGCGGCAGTGCGTACTCCAGGCTAGCCGTCCGCGCGGCGGCACGCGCCTCGATCGCGGCGCGTTTACGCTGATCGAAATCCTGGTCGCGCTGGTGATCACGCTGATCATGATGGGCGCCGTGGTCACGCTGTTCGGCGTCGTGACCGACAGTGTTTCTGGCAGCCGGGCCTTGCTAGAAACCTCGGACCGGTTGCGGGCCTGCCGCAATCGCATCGCGCTCGACCTGCAAGGGGCGACCGTGACGCCCAGTCCGCCGCGGCGCCCCGAGAACGACGAGGGCTACCTGGAAATCGTCGAAGGGCCGTACACGGATTACTACAACAATGGCTACACGGCGGTTAACCCGGCCAGCGGCGGCGACACGTACGTTTCGTTCGCGTCGCTGTTTGGCGATACCGACGACGCGCTGCTGCTCACGACGCGCAGCCGCGGCGAGCCGTTCATCGGCAAGGCGAACGGCAACATCATCACTTCCCAAGTGGCCGAAGTGGCGTACTTCGTGCGCAAGGATGGGCTCACCATCGGATTGGATGGCAACAACAACCCCGTGCAGCTTTACACGCTTTACCGCCGCTGCATGCTGGTACTGCCCTCCGGTGGCATCGCGCTTGGAACCCAAACTGGGCCAGCGTTCTATAACAGCTACGACGTCTCGGCGCATATCGACAGCAACACGTCGGCGCCCGTGGCCAATTCGCTGGGCGATTTGACCAAGCCTGAGAACCGCTTCGGTCGCAAGACCGGCGGGTGGCCCAACATGGCGCAGTTCAATTCGACCGGGCAGACAGGCTTTGACAACACCACTGGCCGCCAAGGCGACGACATCTTGATGACGAACGTCCTGGCGTTCGACGTGCAGGTGTACGATCCGAAGGCGCCGATCTACGTGGTGAATAGCGTGGCACTCGAACCGCGCGACCCGGGCTATGCCAATCAATTGCAAGCAGGCTCATCGGTAACCACTGGCGGGTATGCCGATCTGGGGTACATGTTCAACAAGTCCTACTTGGGTGGAAACCCACCCGTACTGGCTGACAGGCCCAACTCGAAGAGCGGCTACTCGGCCTCTGGCACGCCTCGCCCACCGTTCGTTTATGACACCTGGTCGATGCACTACGAGGCCGACGGCGTTCAACAATACGCCACGGTCGCCGATGCGATGACCAACGGGCTCGACGATGACACGTCGGGCGCGGGCTTCGGAATCGTCGACGATCAGGGTGAAGCCGACACCTTGGCCCCCTATCCGACGCCGCTCCGCGGTTTGCGGATTACCATTCGCGTCTACGAGCCGGGCAGCCAGCAGATTCGCCAGGTGACGGTCGTTCAGGATTTTTTGCAGGACTAGCAAGCCGCGTTTAGCAGGGAAGCACTAGCGTTACGACCTCATGCCCGAGCAGCACACGATTCGACTCCGCGGCCCCTGGGAATTGGCGCCGCTGGAACAGTTCAGTACATCTCGCGCCGGTGGGGCCCCACAGTCAGCCCAGTCGTTGCCCAGCGGTGGTAAGACATCGGTGCCGGGGGACTGGTCGGCACTCCTGGGCGCTGACTTTCGCGGCACCGTCCGCTACACCCGGCGATTTCACTCGCCGACGAACCTCGACCTGAACGAACGCGTCTGGCTGGTTTGCGAGGCCATCGACGCGCTGGGGCGGGCCACGCTGAACGGCAAACCGGTTTTCGAGGGCCAAGATCCGGCCGGACCCTGGGCTCAAGATATTACCGAGCTATTACGGGCCCGCAATCAGCTAGTCATTGACGTCAGCCTGCCGGCCAACGAATCTCCGGACTGGGCTCGGCGGTCCGAACGCGCGGGTCTGGCTGGCGGCATTCCCGGCGAAGTGCGCCTCGAGATTCGCCGCGAGGCGTAACTTGCTTCGCCGCAGGCGGCTGACAACAATGGCGGCTCACGCCCTCAAGCCCCCCTGCCCTGCGAGTGAGACACCATGCAATTGCGCCTGCTGCCCGTTTTGCTACTTTTGTTCACTGGCCTGTCAGCCTTGGCGGCCGAGCCGAACACCCTGACCGCCGACGAGCTGAACGACGGTTGGATTCTGCTGTTCGACGGCCAGACCGACTACGGCTGGAAGGCCGGCAGCAAGGCCAATTGGAAAGTGGCCGATGGCGTAATTTCGGTCAGCAGCGGCGAGAAGGGGCTGTTGCACACGACGACCCCGTTTGCCGATTTCGAGTTCAAGGTCGATTTCCGGGCACCGGCCGAAACCAACAGTGGCATTTTTCTGCGCACGCCGGCCGTGCCCAAGGACCCGGCCGCGGACTGCTACGAGCTGAATATCGCCGAGCCGGCGGTGAGCCCCTTTCCCACCGGCAGCTTCGTCAATCGTCAGAAATCCACGGGCGCGGCCCGCCCTGGCCAGTGGCAAACCTTCACGGTCAAGGCCGAGGGCGGACACTTCAATGTTCACCTCGACCAGCAGCAGGTGCTCGACTATGTCGACCCCAAGCCCATTGCGCGCGGACTGATTGGCTTGCAATACAATTCCGGTCCCGTGGAATTCCGCAACATCAAGCTCAAGCCGCTGTCGCTGAAGTCGATCTTCAACGGGCGCGACCTGGCGGGCTGGAAGGTCTTTCCCGACAAGAAGAGCGTGTTTTCGGTCACCCCCGCCGGCGAACTGAACGTCAAGAATGGCAACGGGCAGCTTGAGTCCGAGGGGCAGTACGCCGACTTTACCCTACAGCTCGAAATCCTCTCGAACGGCAAGTTTCTCAACTCGGGGATTTTCTTTCGCAGCATTCCGGGCGAGTTCTGGCAAGGCTACGAAAGTCAGATTCAGAACGGGACGATCAACAACGACCCGCTCAAGCCGTTCGATTTTGGCACCGGCGGCATTTATCGGCGCCAGCCGGCTCGCAAGGTGGTGTCGAAGGACTTCCAGTGGTTTCACGAGACGCTGATTGCCGCGGGCGATCACATGGCGGTGTGGATCAACGGCTACCAGGTGAACGACTGGACCGACACGCGGCCCCCCCATGAGAACGCGCGCAACGGCCTGAGACTCAAAGGCGGCACGATTGCCATTCAGGGGCACGATCCGACTACGAACCTGTCGTTTCGCAATCTGCGGATCGTGGAAATGCCCCCACGCTGATCGCCTGGCACCGGCGGCATTCGCGCACCCGCAAGCGATTTTTTTGACAGTCCCCGCCCAAGCGCAGTATGCTGGCGCGCGCCAATCTCGGCGGGTTCCCGTCAGTTCCCCTGAATCTCATCGCTACGGGGTGCGGTCATGATGCTACGAGATATTTTGCACGCTAAAGGTACGCTCGTTCACACGATTCGCTCGGATGCCACGTTGGCCGACGTGGTGCAAACGCTCGTGAAGCACAACTGCGGTTCGCTCGTCGTTTGCGACAGCCATTGCGATCAGACGGAACGGCTGGCCGGCATCATCACCGAGCGCGACATTCTCAAGGCTTGTGCGGCGCGCTCCGCGCCGCTGGAGGCCATAACCGTGGCCGAAGTGATGACGCGCGACATGGTCGTCGGTTCGCCGCACGACAGCGTCGAGGACGCCATGGGGTTGATGACCGTCAAACGGATTCGCCATCTGCCCGTCGTCGAGGACGGCCAGCTGCGCGGACTGGTGTCCATTGGCGACGTCGTCAAAATGCAGCACGACCGGCTGACCATGGAAAACCATTACTTGAAGAGCTACCTGCACGGCTAGGCGACGGCATCGCTGCAGCCAGCGACTAGTTGGGAGCCAGGTGCCGTTCGACGCGATCGCGGTCGACTTCGACCCCCAGCCCCGCCGCGCTGGGCGCGTTGAGCAGGCCGTCGATCAAGCGGAGTGGCTCGCCAAGGATGTCGCTGTGCAACTGCGTGTACGTGCAGGCGTAGCCGCCGATAAAGGCCGGAGTGGTTGCCGCCAACTGGAGGCCCGCGGCCACGGCTAGCCCGGAAGTTCCCTCGCATCGCAAGCTGGGCGCCAGCCCGGCCGCTTCGGCGACCTGAGCGCACTGTCGCGATCGCGCCAAACCGCCAACCTGCACTGGGTCGACGATTACATAGGATGAGGCCTCGGCGTCAGCTAGCCGGATAACGTCGGCCGGCTTGCCGACTCCGCGGTAGGCTGCCAGGGCCACTCGCGACGTCGAGCCAACGAGCGCCAGCCGCTCGAAGTCGGTGCCGGTTACCGGGTCGACGACGTATTGCACGCTGTTAGCTTCTAGCCGCTCGCAAAGTTGCATGGCGCCGCGCAAATCGAAACGCCCCTGGGCATCGAGCCGCAGTTGCACGCGGCGATTCGCGACTTCGCGGCGCGGAATCGGAGGTTCGGCGGGTTGAACGACGCCGATTTGTTGAGCTGATTTTGCACAAGCTGAAGGGTGCCACTGGTGGCTTGTCCACCAGTGCTTTCTAATCTCTCGGACACTGGTGGACGAGC
>CAZPED010000036.1:0-12325 GCA_964585335.1 uncultured Planctomycetaceae bacterium
TCAGGACTTCAGATGCGTGCGCCGTGCCTCATCGATCCAGCGGAGCGCTTTCAATGGCGCGAGCCGGCGCTTGGCGATCGCGCGGCTGAAAGCGACGCAACTGACCAGCGGCGTGCGGTCGACTTCGCCGTGACTTTTCAGCGCGCCCAGCGGCCGATCGAGATACTGCGCGGTGCCCAGTTCGGCCAGTTCGCTTGCCTGGTCGAGATCGGCCAGGCTGGCGTCGAGCAGTGCCCGGCCGGACTCGCCCAGCAGGCCGTCGAGCGGCTCGCCCTCGTACAGTCGCCGGGTACGTTTGGCCGGCTGCATGATCTGCTCCTCGGGCACCCGTTTAAACGGCGCGGGCAGCACGCGCGTATTCTCGCCCATCGACGTGGGGGCGTCAGGCACGCGATGGCCCTCGTAGTGCGCGCGCAGCAAACAGGCTTGCCGCAGGGCACGGCGGCGCAGACGGGCGGCCTGGTCGGTGCGCGACTGATCGCTGGGCAGTAGCAGCCGCGAATTGCTCCTGGCGATCTTGAGGAAAGCCCGCAAAAGCTCGTCGAGAAACAAGGCGTCGGGATAGTTGGCGCCGAAGTTGTGAAATAGCGTCAGGTCGAAGGCCGTGAGGTGCCGGCCGAGATACCGCAACATGTAGCTCAGCACGTCGAGCGCGCCGGCCGGGCCCAAGGCGTTCTGGTCGGACAGCGATTCGATCAGCCCGACGAGTCGGGCAGTCAGTGGCGTATAAGGGGCAAGCGCCACGCCGCCGAACAACGTGCGAAAGATTGCGGGCCAGCCGTTGGGCGGACCGCCTGGTGTTGCTTGAAAATCGTCGCGGACGATTTGAACAATCCGCGGCCAACTTGTCGCATCACTCGCTCGCAAGGCCGTCTCAAGCGCCCGGGCCTGGAACGGGATTGGCTGGCTGGTGCGCAGCGCTGCGTGCAGGAATTCGCCGGTATCGCGGTGCGCAGGCCCGGTCGCGGGCAAATCGGGCAGGTACGCCAACTGGCCGAGCGAGAAGCTGGGCAGGGGGGATTCGAGCGACGTGATCGGCAGCCGGCTGATGCCGACGACGGCCAGGTAAACGAGCGTCGCGAGCTCGGCTGGCAGTTCGTCGGTTTCGAGCTGTTCGACGTCGAGCGTGCCCACGAGTTCTTCGACCCATTTTTCCGTGGGACGGCTGAGAATCACTCCCGGCGACTCTTCGTAAGCGGCAAAACCGTGGGTGAGGATTTGCCGCGTGACGTGCAATTGTCGCCGCTCGGCCTGCCAGCGAATGGAAATCAGCGGCTGCGCGCCCCGTGGGTCGAACGTGACGTGCCAGCACTCGAAGAACGCGCGCTCGCGCGTCGTCGCCAGCAGATGGCCGCGGAAGACTTCCCAAGCGACGTCCTCGCGCGGCACATGGCGCACGCCGAACACGCCGGGCGGGGCGACAAAGAAGCGGCCGGGGGCGAGCGCCTGCTCGACGGCGGCGCTAACGGCAGTTGCGCTCATGAGTATCGACAAACCACGGGCAAAACAGGCTGCCCGATCCGGGGCGGCCAAACCCCTAGCTTCGTCCATCGGCGGCGGCGCGCCAACTCAAAATGCAATCGTGTTGAGCACGTCGACGATGACCACCAGGCTGATGCCGATGAAAAACAGCCCGCACAGCACCACGCCAATTTGCAGCAGCCAATGCGGCTGCAGCGCTTTGGGCAGCAGCGTGCGGTTGGTGTGCAGGGCTTGGAGCGCCGAGAACCCGAGGGCCACGTTGCCCAGCACGGCCCCGATCTTGGCGATGTCGAGGGCCGGCAGCCGCCAGAGAACGAACAGGCCCCAGACGCCATAAAGCGAAAGGATGCCGTAGTAGATGTATTTGACGTGGGTGCCCCCCATTTGCTTGGCCCGGCGATTGGCGGTCCAGATGATGTCGGTCCAGCGGCGAGCGATCTGGTCGGCCACGCTGATTTGGCCGGGGGCGAGCACCAGGAAGCCGCAAAGGAGGGTGAGCGTCCAGAACAGGCCGGAGTAGTCGGGATAGCGCGCGGCAATGCCCTCGGCCGTCATGGCGGCCACGCGATTGCCGGCCACCGTGGCATTGCGGATGAATTGCAACGACAGCATGCAGGGCAGCGCCATGCCGACGAACGATGCGGTCATCCAGACGATCGTCTGGTCGCGCGTGATGTGGCGGATCCAGCCCTTCCAGCGGCTGACGTTGGCATCGTCCAAGGGGAAAACCTCGCCCACGTGCGACAGGGCGATCGGCAAGCCGCCGATGGCGCTGGGAATGGCCCCCACGCGGGCGCCCATGCCCCAGCCCTTGTCGCGGGCATAGTTCGAGAACAGCGTGTTGGCCAACCCGCCCGAGCCGGCAATGGCGGCAAAAGCCACGAGAGTGAGCCAATCGAGTTGCGGCAGCCGGCCATGCCGCCAATAGTAGGCCACCAGGCTCTTGTGCTCGACCCCTTCATGCTTGATCAGTTCGGCCAGAGTGCCGCGATACTCGTCGGGCACCTGGTCGAGTTGCGAATAGGTGTGCGTCGAGCTGTTGGCGGGCGTGACTTCGAAGCTGGTCGGATGCCAACCGTCGTCGGCCACGCCGCGGGCGGCCAGGCGAGCGCCCGACTCGGTACGGGTCTCGACGAAGAATTGGCCGTCGTGCAGCATCGATTCGGCCTGGTGTTGCAGCGCGTCGCGCTGGGCGATCTGCGCCGGGCTGGGGTCTTTGACGGGTTCGCCGTTGACGCGAAAGTCGCCCAGGATGGTGCCCGTGGGCTCGTTGGTCCCCTTGATCAGGTACGTGGCGTCGCCTTCGACCACGGACAGCGAGAAGTGCCGGTTGACGATGATCGTGTCGGCACGCTGCGGGTAATCGCCAAAGCGGACAAAGCCTTTGACGACCTCCCAGCCGACGCGCGGCGTGACCATGAACAGCGCCACGAAGCTCAGGTAACCGAGCACCAGGATGAGCTTCAGGCTCATGATCTTTTCGAGCATGCGGTAGACCGTGCCGCCAAAAATGAGCGGCACGAAGGCCAGCAGGAAGATCACGAAGCCCAGGCCGCGGACGAGCTGGGCCTCGGTCATCAGGTAGCCGGCCAGCCGCAATGATCCTTCGCCCGGCAAGTGGCCCAGTATGGCGGCGGCCAGCGGAATGGCCGCGTTCGAAGCGTTGTACGGCCAGATCGAGGCAAAATCGAGCAGCGCGTAGCAGAGAATCCAAAACTTCGGGCCGGGGCGGGTGCGCAGCGCGCCCACGATGATCGGCTCGCCGCAATAGATCGTGTAGCGCATCATCACCAGGTTGCAGAACACCTGGAGCACGATGCTGATCGTGGCCAGCCACAGCAACGTGCCGCCATACTGGGCGCTGACTGCCGGGCCGAAGAGCCATTCGCCCGAGCCGATCGACGTGCCGGCCAGCACCACGCCCGGACCCAGCAGGCCAATCCACAGCCGCCAGCCGGGCGCCGGCGGAGCGGGCAACTGGCCGACGCGCCAGGGCGCGAGGCTGCCGGCCGGTACGGTTTCGGTATCCTGGGACGGAGTGTGCTCGCCGGGCATGATGTAAGAGCCGCCTGCTCGAATCGGATGGTCGCCTGCCTGGGAAGCTACGATCGTAATGGGCTGGCGCTGCGGTCGCAAGCAAATTGAGGCCAGGCAGGCAGAGCCCGGACAACCTGCGCGATCGGTGGGGCAGCGCCTGCCGCTTGTGTCGTGGCGCGCGATGTTCAATAATTCAGACTTGCATCGTCCGCAACCGCTCCCGCCACTCGACTCGCCCACGGTAAACACCCCATGCAAATCATTCGCTACGCAGACTCCCAGCAGCAAATCCACTACGCCGCGCGGCAGAGCGACGGCACGGCGCACGAAATCGCCGGCGACATTTACGGCAAGTTCGAAGTGACCAGCCGCCCGGCCGACGTGCGCAAGCTGCTGGCGCCCGTCGCGCCGACCGGCATCTTGTGCATTGGGCTGAACTACCGCCGGCACGCCGCCGAGGGGAACGCGCCGATTCCCCAGTGGCCCGTGCTGTTCATGAAAACGATCAGCGCCGTGCAGAACCCCGGCGATCCGATCGTTTTGCCGCGCAAGCTCAAGAGCGAGCAGGTCGACTACGAGTGCGAGCTAGCCGTGGTAATCGGCAAACGCTGCAAGAACGTGCCGCGCGAGCGGGCGCTCGACTACGTGCTGGGCTACACCTGCGCCAACGACGTCAGCGCGCGCGACTGGCAGAAAGATTTTGGCGGCAGCCAATGGTGCCGCGGCAAGACGTTCGACACGTTTTGCCCGCTGGGCCCGGTGCTGGTAACGGCCGACGAGATTACGAACCCCAACGCCCTGGGCATCAAAACGATTCTGAACGGTGAAGTGATGCAGGACTGGAACACCGACGACATGATCTTTGACGTGCCGACGCTGATCGAGTTCCTCAGCGGCAGCACCACCCTGCTGCCGGGAATGGTCATTCTGACCGGCACGCCGCACGGCGTCGGCATGGCCCGCAAACCGCCAGTGTGGCTAAAGGCGGGCGACCGGATCACGGTCGAGATCGAGCGGATCGGCAAGCTGGAAAACCCGGTCGAGGACGAGGCGGCGTAGCCGGCGGAAGGGTCCGGTTATGCCGATTGCCGGTGACCTGGCAAACCGGGAAGTTGCGGGGGTACCTGGCACGCCTGGTACAAAGTATCTTTATCTACGGCAGACCGATGGGCTCGCCGAGAATGGGTGAAAGGACCCCGTCTCGTCACTTCGAGCCAGCCCGCTGGTCAGTTGCCCTACAAAGCGGAGATCTTCCCCGGCATGACTCCCAAAGCCCGCTATATCATTGTGCCCCGCGCCTTTCTGCGGCAGTGCCGCAAGGCCATGTTTCAGAAGAAGGTGACCGACTCGACCGGCGTGACGATGACCGGCGGCAGCCTGCTCATGCGGTCGCTGATCTTTCGCCGCCTGCTGCTGCGCAACGTGCTGAAGGCCGACGAGCGGTTCGTGGGACTGCTGATCCCGCCCTCGGGCGGCGGCGTGCTGGCCAATGCCGCGGTGACGCTGGCCGGCCGGATTGCCGTGAACCTGAACTACACGGTCTCGTCCGACACGCTCAACTATTGCATCGAACAGTGCGGCATCAAGCACGTGCTGACCAGCCGGAAGTTCATGGAGCGGTTCGATTTCAAATTGAACGCCGAGCTGGTATACCTCGAGGACTTTCGCGAGCAAGTGACGCTGGCCGACAAGCTCGTGGCCGCCTTCGACACTTACGTGCTGCCGGCCGCCGTGCTCGAACGCTGGCTGGGCATTCACAAACTCACGGCCGACGACCTGTTTACGATCATCTACACCTCGGGTTCGACCGGGCGGCCCAAGGGCGTGATGCTCAGCCACCGCAACATCGGCTCGAACGCGGCGGCCGTGCAAGATATTTTGCAACTCGACTCGCACGACGTGGTCTGCGGCATCTTGCCGCTGTTCCATTCGATGGGCTTTACGATCGCGCTCTGGGCCGTGCTGGCGCTCGACGTGAAGGGGGCATACCACTTCAGCCCGCTCGACGCCAAGATCATTGGCAAGCTGTGCCAGGACGAGAAGGTGACGATCTTGGTGTCGACGCCAACTTTCCTGCGCTCGTACATGCGGCGCTGCACGCCCGAGGAATTCGCCACGATGGAGCTGGTGGTGACGGGCGCCGAAAAGCTTCCGGCTGATTTGCTCACGGCGTTCGAACAAAAGTTCGGCCAGCGGCCCATGGAAGGCTACGGCACGACCGAACTGTCGCCCGTGGTGTCGGTGAATATTCCGCCCAACCGGGCGATTGGTGGCAGCCGCGACATGGAAAAGCCGGGCACGGTGGGCAAACCACTACCGGGAGTCGAGGCCAAGATCGTGCATCACGAAACCGGCCAGGAAATGCCGATCGGCGAGCCGGGCATGCTCCTGATCAAGGGACCCAACGTCATGCAGGGCTACTACAAAATGCCCGAACAGACCGCCAAGGTGATGCGCGACGGCTGGTACGTCACGGGCGACATGGGAATGCTCGATGCCGATGGGTTCATTCACATTACGGGGCGGGTCAGCCGGTTCTCGAAAATCGGCGGCGAGATGGTGCCGCACATTCATATCGAAGAGCTGCTGCAGGGCATGATTGGCGGCGAGGAAGACAAACTGAGCGTGGCTGTTACCGCCGTGCCCGACGAGCGGAAAGGGGAGCGTCTGATTGTCTTCTATTTGCCGGGCGGCAAAACGCCCGACGAGATGGTCAAAGAGCTGACCGCTTCGGGACTGCCCAACTTGTGGATTCCCAGCGCCGACAGTTTCTTCGAGGTTGAGCACATTCCGGTGCTGGGCACCGGCAAGCTGGACCTGCAAGCGGTCAAGGAACTGGCCCGGCTCAAGGCCGGCGTTGCCGGCGGCTCGCGGCAGACCAGCAGCTCCTGACCGCGCGGGAACTCCATCCCGCGCGGCGATACGCGTCGCGCGGCCGCTTAGCGGCGCGAGCCCGTCGTCGGTCGGCGTTCGACGCGCGTGATCGGCGCACTGGCCGAGGCCTGCACGGCGTCGCGGTCGGTGGCTCGCTGGTTGGCCTGCACCGCCAGCTCGGCAAACCGCTGGCAATCTTCCGGATCGCAATTGCCGAGCTTGGTGGCCAGCCGGCACACGGCGGGCGAGTTGAGTTCGGCGGCACGCGAGACCGTGCCCACGAAGGCCGCCGTTTCAATGAAGTTGTAGTCGGCCGAACGGTGCACGAGCAGTTGCAGCGTCTTGGCCAGCAGTTCGACGCCGGCATTCTCGATCTGGATGAACGTGTCCATGCGGCTGGTGACGTAGTGCCGGCCGTCGGTCTCTTGAACGTAGCCGCTCTTGAGCAGCAGCACGCACTTGGCCTGCACTGGCCGGCTGAACAGCGGACCGTCGTAAGAGCCCTCGGCGTAAATCACGTGGGTATCGTGGCTGGTGTAGCAGAACTTGATGCTGCACAAGGTGCCCACGCCGTCGCTGGCCCGGAATGTATCGGGGCCGGTGCGTTTGATGGCCACGTTGCTGATCTTCATGACCTCCCAGATGTTGACGACCACCTCGGGATGCCGCACCAGGAACAGGTACAAGTCCGGGTCGCAATTGGTCACCTGCACGGGCAGGCGGCGATAGATGCTGGTGTTGGTCACCGTCGCGGCGACTTTCTCCTTCATGTCGGGCGCCAGCTTGTCGAACGGGATGCAGCGGACCGCATCCTCGCGGGCGGCGCGGCTCGAAGTCGCCTGGTTGGGGCTGGCGCTCCAGGCCGGGGCGACGTTGAGCAGCAATGCCATGCAGCAGGCTAGCGCCGGCTTGAACAGCGACATTCGGGCAGTGATAGCAAACGAAGTTCGTGAGCTGCGCGCGCACTGGCGGCGCTCGAATTGACGCCTAGGCATAGTACCCCCTGAAGCAAGTCCCCCCGCTTGCCGTAGGACGCAACCGTCGCGCCGACGCGCGACCATGGCCCACGGCTGCCTTGGCCGGTTGTACCGACGTTAGAAGTTTTTCGGCTCGCACAAGCAGCCGAGGCGAGGGAAACTTTCAGGCCGCGCTAAGAGAGGTCGCTAGCTGCTAGCGAGACCGCGGCCAAACGAAGCGTGATGGGGCAGCAGAAACTTCCTGGCTGGCAGGCGGTTAGCGCCGCTGTACGTCGATCAGGGTGACGTGCTGCACGTTGATGTGCTGGCGGCCCAGGTCGGTCATGTAGCCGCGCTGGCCGTTAACGCCGACCTGCTTGTCGACGTAGGGGCGCAAGTTCACGCCGGGAGCCGGCGTGACAAACGACACCACGGTGTTCGTGTTGTCGACCAGGGCATACTGCGGCGCGCCGGGGCGCTGCGAAATGACGGGGGCCAGCCGGCCAACGCCGTCGAATCGCGAGTCGTCGCGGCGCGGCGCCTCGGCCAGGGCGCGATTGAGAGGATCGCCCCGGCGCAGCGCCACGTGGCGCTGCTTGATGTCCTCGAAGCGGGCCAACTTGTCGAGAATGGTCGTGGCACGGCCCCGCTGGGTGGGCGTTTGCGCTTGGGCCAGGGCCGCTTCGGCACGCTGCCGCAACGAGTCGAACGACCAGGCCGAGACTTCCTCGACCACCGTGGCCGAGATTTGCAGGTCGATGGCGTCGAGCTCGCGGTCGACGGGCGTCTTGCCGCCGCGGCCCGGCTTGGACGGCAACTGGTCGGCGGTGCGCGAGTGTTCGATGCTGTTGGCCAGCTGAACGTCATTGGCCCGGTCGGCCGCCGCCGGTTCGTCAGCGTTCTCGCCGCGGGCCTCGCGCTCGTCGCGGGCCAGATCATCCGGCAGCTCGCGGTCGACGAACTTGGCAAATACCCAGCGAAACTCGCCCGACGGGGGCGCGATTTTACACCAGGGAGATTCGGCCGACGGGGGCGCCAGCAGCTCGACTTTCTCACCCTTGCCGAGCCGCACCTGAATCACGTCGCGGACGTCGCTGAACGCGCTGCCCACGCGGGCCACGGCCCGATCGGTGTTGGCCATCGCCAGGTCGTTGCCCAGCGCGTCGAGATGCCGCGAGGAAACCCACGAGTAGCTGTTGCGCGGCGGGCGGATGGCGTACCAGCCGCCGGGATCGTGCCGGTAGACCTCGACCTTCTCGCCCTTTTGCAGCTTGTCGGTCGGGTAGTAGTCGCGTCCCGGGCCGCTGCGCACGTAGACGTCGGACGAATTAACGTACGCGGTATAGGGAAACTCCGCTGCCAGCGAGTGGTGAACCGCAATGGCAAGCAACATGCTTGCAAACAGGCAACGGCAAAGCATCGAGCGAATCCTCCGGGACACATCCGTGGTCCGGGAAGCAAGAAGTGATGGAAACAAGCTGGCCGCTTGTACACGAAGGCCGGAGAGCGATTCAAGGCCAGTTTGTCCACACCGGCAAGCGAAAAACGGCGGGGCCCGCGAGGCTGGGCGGGCTAGCTAGCTGCTGGAAGCGGCCGCCGCCGTGGGACGCTGCTTTTCCATGACCACCACGTTGCCGCGCTCCAGATACTCGACGCGCGACATGTAGTTGCGCATCAGCATGATCCCCCGGCCGCTGGGAATGTCGATGTGGTCGGGGTCGGTGCAGTCGGGCACGGCGTCGGGATTGAAGCCCGGTCCTTCGTCGGCCACGCGAATCCAAATGCCGTCGGCGTTCGATTTGCAGCTGACATGGACGCGCTTGCTGCGGTCGAGGCGGTTGCCGTGCTTGATGGCATTGACCACGGCTTCTTCGAGCGCGAGGCGAAAGCCGAACATGTCGCGGTTCGACCAGTTTTCGGCGGCCAGCCGAGAGAGCAGCTGTTCGAGAACGCGGTGGCCCTCGTCCAGATCGCTGACGATCGACTCTTCGATGGTCCAGGACGAGAATTTCTGTGCCATGACTTATTGCAAACTCGGCGCGAAGAAACTTCCCAGCCAGGCAGGCAATCCGCGGCGCGAGCTCGCGACGCGTTCACCGTCAGACCAGATTGGGAAGGCCAAGTAACTCAAGGAACCGACGCTCCAACACGCAAACGATGTATCGGGGTGAGGGTCAGCCGGCGAGCCTAGAAGCTCGCCAGCGCATCCGCCTCGTCGTCCTTGATGTCGAACAGCTTGTTCAGTTTGGTAATCGCGAAGACTTCGTAAATCTCGGGGCGGATGTTGCTGAGCTTCAGCTTGCCCCCATGAGCCTTGACGCGCTTGTCGAGCGTGATCAGCTTGCCCAGCGCGGCGCTGGAGAGAAACTCGACCGACGAAAAATTGAGCAGCAGGCTCGTGCGTTTTTCTTCCTCGATCAGCTGGAACAATTCCTGCCCGAGCTCCTGAATGTTTGCTTCGTCGAGAATCTTGCGATCGACGAAGCGCACTACCGTGACGTCGCCGACCTGCGAAAGCTGCAACCGCCGATGAACGGCCATCGAACAAGCTCCTATAGCCAAATCGCGAAAACGGGCGCTGGCGCGCGGCCTCGACGAGAAGCTGCACGCGGTTGCCGAACGTGTTGCCAGCGGCGGCCACCATCGTTCAGGCACCAGGGCCTGAACCGTGCCGCCCGGCGGGCCCGACTGTTCGGGGACAAACGCCGCTTCGCAATCTTGTTATGATAGTCCTTGCAGTGTAGGTGTCAAGCTGCGCAGAACTTCCTAAGTTCCTGTGCAGACATAGTTTGCCAGCGCCGCGGGCAGCGGATCGTCGTGCTCTAGGCAAAGGCCCAGGTGAATGTGCCGCCGCCAGCCCTCGGCATATTCGTAACGACCGGACAGGCCGCCCACTTCGCGCATCAGCTCGCGCATGGTTTCCAGGTAGGCGTTCAGTCCCTGACTCGTGTCGAGCCATTGCTGCTGGCTCTGGTGGCAGGCGAGCATTGCCGTCTTGGTGTCGAGCACGCTCGACACGTCGACAAACAGGCTCGGCCGGACCAAATTGCCCAGCGGATCGCGATTGCCGTGCGGCTGGGCGTGGTAGATCGTCACCGGCTGCTCGACCGGCGGACGATCGGGCCGGGTCGTGTAGTTGGGCATGCCGCGGGCAAACGCCGCCGTGACGGCCAGCCGGCAGGCGTTCATGTGGTCTTCCATGTAGTCGCTGGGCGCGTGGACCAGCAAGATCTCGGGGGCCACCTCGCGCATCACGGCGGCCAGCCGCTTCAGGGTGTCGTCGTCGTAGAAGATCTCGAGGTCGTTGACCAGGCTGGCGTGAAACTCGGCGCCAATCAGGTCGGCGGCGGCAATCGCCTCGCGCTCGCGAATCTGAGCCGTGTGCGCGGCGCTGTACTCGGTCGATCCGCAGCAACCGTTGGCGATGTTCATGTAGTGGATTTCATAGCCCGCCTGCTTGAGCAGCAGAAGCGTGCCGGCCATGACGAACTCGATGTCGTCGGGATGCGCGGCCACGGCGAAGGCGCGTTTTCTGTTGGACGCAGTCATGGTGGCAGATGATCGCCGGCCGCCAGGGGGCCGGACGGCTGGGGGTTAGTGCATTTCGGCATCGCAGGTGCCAATGCCGCCGCGGAAGAAGTTGAATTGCACGTTGGGATGGTCGGCCAAGAGCGACATCGGCACCGCCGCATCGGGCAAGCGCTTGCCGATCATGAACGTCGTCAATCGCAGGCCAAAGGGGTTGTCGTGGCAGCCGGCGTGCCAGATCGAGACCTTCTCGGCTTTCCAGGTCTCGGCCGGCCCGACCGTCACTGCTTGCACCGGCACGTTGGTGACCACGCCGCCGCCGGACGTGCGGGCATTTTGAATGAGTGTCATCGGGTGCAGATCGACCAGCCGGGTGCCCAGCTTGCGATACTCGGCCGGCGAGGGTGGCGCGTCGCGGTAGGCGCCGGCGCGGCGCGGCGGATCGTTAAAGGCCCAGTGCTTGACCTCGCCCTGTCCACCCTGCATGACGACGCACCGCGCCTGGTCGAAGCTGCGGACGTAGGCCGTGGTATCGACACTGGGGAAGTGCATCTGGCTGGCCGGCATTCGCAGCTCGGGGCGTATGCGGTCGAAGCACAACTGCTTGTCGGCGCGAGCAAAGCTGAGCGGAAAATCCTCGCCCACCTCGCGGCCGTCGATGGCCCATTCGTCCATGCCCCAGAAATGGCAATGCCGCAAGTTCAGGTTGAGCTCGTTGACCAGCCGAGCCACGAGCGGCAATTGCTCGGTGGGACCGATCGGACCGCAAATGCCCGCCGGGTGATCGGCCGTGGCCTGCTGCCAGCTGGTGATGTATTCGAGCGCTTCGGCCAGGTAGAAGTCCTCGAGCGTGTCGTAAAACTTGACGGCAAAGCCCTCGCGGGCCAGCCCCAACAGATCGTCGGCCGACAGGCGAGCGGCGTCGTCCAGAATTTCGCGGTCCAACGTGGTGTAGTCCCACCAGTCGGGCGCCACCTTGCTCAGCGGTCGCACGCGTGTCATTCTCCGGTGTTCAGGTGTCTGCTAGCGGTTTTCGAGCCCGCTAGTGTAGCAAATCGCCTTCCGGCGCGAGGTAGTTCCGAGCGATAAACCCCCGGAAATTTTGGCGGCTTGGCGCCCCGCACGGTGGATTCGACGGTGCGAGCGGCATAAGACTATACTTACTTGCGGGAGTTTGGCGCTCGCGGGAACTGTTACTCAGGAGAGCAATGATGAAAGTCCATCGCTGGACGTTGGCCTTGGTGGCGTTGAGCGCGGTGCTGCTGGGACGCGGGGCGAGGGCCGACGACGATGCCAAGAAAGCCGCGCCGGCCGCGGCGAAAGAAGACGGCGAGGCCAAGCAGTCCGAAGAGCCGCCTGCCGACCGCTATGCGCTGCCCGAGGGGGGCGTGCGCGAGCTGCTCGACTTTATTAAGCGCACGTTGGCCTTTCGCCCGAGCAGCCAGCGC